>CANQCT010000026.1 GCA_947589835.1 uncultured Clostridia bacterium | reverse complement strand
GTAATTTAAATATAGATTTAGACGGATTAGAATTAAAAGTAGTAGAACAAGGAATAATGACAACACAAGAAGACTATGAAGCATATAAAGAAATGAAAAGCAAAAGGCAACCAAGTTTGGAATTAGATGGACAGATCAGTGATCAAGGAGACGCAGTTAACACAGCAAAAGATCTTTTTGAACACTCATTAAGGGAAGAAAACTTAACATTAGAAAGTGTAATTATAAGTGAAAAAACAAAAAATAGTTTTAAAGCTACAATAAAAAAAGAATACAATAGTTTAGAAAACTTAGAGGAAAGCAAGTTTCATAAAACAAAAACAAAAGGTGGCTCACAAATATCTTGTGTATATGTAGGAATATGGTTTACAGTAGAAGCTACAACACAGGAAGCACCAACACCAGGAGTATTAAAGGTAGGTTCAGAAGTAAAATATAATCCAAGTGGAACATATAATTGGCAAGCAAAATACTGTTCTTCAATTAAAAAAGAAGAAACAGATGACGTAGAATTAAGCAGTGGAGCTGGAGGACAATTTAATATATCAAGTTGGAAAGTACTAAGTATAGATGAAGGAACAGGAAATGTAGAATTAGTACCAAGTGCACCAACAACAGGAACAGTATATTTAGGAGAGGCACAAGGTTATAACAATGCAGTAAAATTATTAAATGAAGCTTGTAGCAATCTATATGGAGATACAAGAAAAGGAATAAAAGCAAGAAGTATAAAAATAGAAGATATAGAAAAGTATATGACAGAAGAAGCTGTTGCAGAAGCACATAAGTATTCAAATGTCTGTAATACTTACGGTAACCAAGTAGGACAAGCATATTCTCAAGATTACAGCAATTATCCAGCAATATATGCACAAGAAAATAAATCAGTAATAAATGGACAAGAAGAAACAGGTGGCTTAGGAATGAGTTCTCAAAATGAGTTTATAGAAAGAGATGTAACTGTTCAAGAACCTACAAGCGAAAGTGGAAAAGTAAATAATCCAGCAACTAATGGACAAGTAAAAGCCACAACAAGCATACAGCCATACATGACATTTTGGAATAAAAACGCAGGTATTGAGAGCACAGCATTTAAGCCTTATGATGATGGCAATTATTATAGTTTAATAATGCCAAAAGGAGCTAGTACTATTTACTGGGTAGCTTCGCGTTGTGTCTATACTTACTCTAACTTTTGCTACTTCTATGTGCGCCGTGTTGGCTCTGGCATTATGAGCGCCAGCATTATGTTCAGCTCGAGCGTCATAACTTATGGCTATTCGCTTGCGCTCTTCCCTGTAGTTACTCTAAGCTCTGAGCTCATAGAAGGTAATGCAGTAGAAGGTTTTGAAGTAAATCAATAAATAGTAAACTTGTTGTAAAAAAAGATGTATAGCAGTCCTGCTCGGCCTTAGGTCGAGCGGACTCGCATAAGTATGGGGAGTAATATTGCAGCTAATATATGATAAAAGGTGTATAAAAAACGCTAAGCATAAGTTTATGCCTAGCGCTTTTAATTAGTGCGACGGGCATCTTGTAAATTGTTAAAAAATGCACACTGGTGCAAGACGGTGCCTTTAAATTTTAAAATAGATGTTGTAAATTGTGAGTAAATAATATATAACAAATTATGAGTAAATAACAATTTTGCTATCGAGTTTTTAGTTTTTATTAAAAATTTCATTTGACTTTTTATTTATTTCTTTTTACAACAATTTAAAACACATAACATTTACACTAATTATTATTCTTTAAGTAATTATCTAAATAAGCAGTCCAATCTGGTGCATTCTCTTCTGAAAATAAATGTTATAAGAAATCAACAATAATTTCATGTCTAGCTGTTGCTTCTTTTTTGCCTACATCAGTTAAAATTAAGTTTTTAAGTTCTTTAAAATATTATAAAGATTAAATATTATAGTTGAAAATGCTGTAAGAATTTGTTATTATCTTGTATAGGAAATTAAAGAAAAAGAGGTAAATAATTTGCAATATATTGGCAAAATTAATATGGAAAATTTTAATGGAATTTCAGATAAAAAATTGATCACAGATGAAGTTATTTTAACAGACAAACAGAGAGAACATATTGATGAAAGACATCAAGAAGTTTTACAAAAATATGAGAAATATTTTACTGAAATTATCGAAAAACCAGATTATATTTTAAAAGATAATACAAGAGAAAATACAGCATTAATTTTGAAAACAATAATAGAAAAAGACAGAAGTCAAAATGTTATAGGAAGAGTTAATTTAGTTTTAAGATTAGCTGTTGAAGGTGATGATATAAATAATAAAAATTCTATTATTACTTGTATTCCAATTGGCAAAAATAGACTTCAATCTTATATAAATAACGGAAAAATTATTTGGCAAAAACTAGACAAAAATGAATAATTGTTGTATAATTAAAGTACAATATAAGTAGGTTATTTGAGGTGGTAAAATGTTGCAACCACACACCCTAGTGGTCAAAAGAGATGTAGGAACGGCGACTCCTACCAAATAACCAACAGTTAACAAGGGATTTATGGAAACATATTCCCTTGCTTTTTTTGCAAATTTATGCACGAAACTTTCATTTTACATATCTTTTAAAACTTTCAAAGGACGAAGAATGGTATATAAGGAGAACAGTAGCAGAAAGCGACAATGCAACTCCTAAAATTCTTTTGAAACTTTCAGAAGATGAAAGCGATAAGGTAAGAGAAGAAGTAGCAAGAAATACCAATTCCACCATTGAAGTTCTTATTAAGCTTTTCTTTGACGATAATTATTGTGTAGCTGAGGCTGCTTTAAAAAACTACAGAGAAAAACATTAAAATTTTCACACCCACACTTGTTACATAACAGGTGTGGGATTTTTAAAACAAGTAAATAGGTGCAGTTATAAACTACACCTATTTGCTTGTATCATCTTTTTTTTCCGTACAACCTTACAGTCGAAACATGATAGCCGTTATCGAATGCAATAGATGAGAAGCTGTCATTGTAGGAGTGTTTGTTTGATTCATTAGGTCTTTCAATGATCTCAAATGCTTTCACTAAAGGAAGAATATCTTCATTAATCTGAGAAAGAACTTCAGCAACGCTTGGCGTGAAAAATCCAGGATATTCACAAGCATGTAAGCAAATGAAGTCTTTGCCTTCTAAAACTTCGAGATCATCTTTTCCAACTTCTTCTCGTACATCTTCATAAATGTTCCAAAGATAATTGAGAAATCTGAGTTCATGGAAAGTAAACTCCCTAAAATAGTGCAGTTTACCCCATACTGTGACAACAGGTTTGATTTGCTCGTACCGTTTCTTCAGTTCCTCATCAGAGATTGTAGGGATTGATACATTAAACATTGTGATTACCTCCTTAAATTTTCTTGGAGGCTAGAAACCTCCAAGTTGTTGACTTATTGGTTTCTAAACAATACTAACATTTACATATTACCATATTCTACATAAAATAGCAAGTTTTTTGTTTTCAAATTACATATATCTTTTTATTTAAGTTTAATATTAATTAACCAAACCCAATTACTAAGAATAAAATAGTAAGGGGGGTTTATTTATATATGAATTTTATAAAAGAGCAAATAAAAACAATAAAAGAAAAAGATCCAGCAATTACAAGTAATTTTGAAGTGCTTTTATATCCATGCTTTAAAGCAATAATTTATTATAAAATATCCCACTATTTTTATCAAAAGAAACATTTTTTTATTGCAAGATATTTAAGTGAAAAAGCCAAAAGAAAAACAGGAATAGAAATACACCCAGGGGCAACAATTGGAAAAAACTTATTTATAGACCACGGAACAGGAGTGGTAATAGGTGAAACGGCAATTATAGGAGATAATGTAACTATGTTTCATGGTGTAACTTTAGGGGGAACAGGAAAACAAAAAGGAAAAAGGCACCCAACTATTGGTAATAATGTTTTTATAGGAAGTGGAGCAAAAATATTAGGAAATATAAAAATAGGCGATAATGCAAAAATTGGCGCAAATGCAGTAATTTTAAAAGATGTACCAGAAAATACAACTGTTGTAGGAGTTCCTGGAAGAATTGTTAAACAACATTAATTAAGAAAAATAACTAATAGAAAAAAGTAATAGAATAACAACTTGAAAATGGTGAAGAAATATATAAGAAAATAAAACTAATTAAAAGTTTACGTAATGCAACAAAAAAGAATTTAATTCATATAATTTATTAAAGATGCCAAGCAATCTATGAAGCTAATTATATAAAAAAACTAGTTAAATTATCAAAATATAGAAACCTTAAAAAAGAAAGGGGATATGACAAATGAAAAATAGCAAAAACATTATAATAATAGCATTATTAATAGTAATAGTTATAATGGCAGTAGGTTATTCTAAATTTGCTACACAATTAAAAATAAATGGAACAGCTCAGATTATAGGCGAATGGAATGTAAGAATTACAGGAATTAAAGCATTATCTGTAAGTGAAGGTGCTAATGCTGGAACTCCAGAATTTACAATTACAACCGCAAGCTTTGATGCAAAGCTTTCAAGACCTGGAGATAAAATTGTATATGAAATTACAATAGAAAACGCTGGAACAATTAACGCTACTTTGCAAAGTGCAAAGTTTACAGCAGATGAAGAAAATGGGTCTCCTGCAATCAAATATGAAACTACACAGCCAGAACAAACTTTAAACTCAGGAGAAACCACTACATTTACAGTAACAGTTATATATGATGAAAAAACAGAGCAAGTACCAGAAATTACAACAAAAACAATTACTGGAATTATAGAATATGTTCAAAAATAGTAGGTAATAAATGATTAGAAGTTTTAAGAAATTTATAAATCAAAAGTTAACATTCATAATTTGCATAAGCTTATTGCTAATACTAATTTTTATGGCAAATGGATATAGCTTATTAAAAACTAAGTTAAATATAAATGGCAATGCTACTGCTGATTTGAACTTTTATGAAGACTGGCAACCAGAGCTAGAGTTTGTAAAAGTCAGTCAAATGGAAGATGTATTTTTTTATGAAATTATAGTTAATAATGACTCAAACCAAACTTACTATAAATGGAAGTTAAAAATACAAGACACAGGGTATATTGATTTTCCGTTTGGAATAGATGCAACAAAGGAAAATAATATTTGGACATTGGACTATTCTAGCTGGGATAATAGAATTGACCCACGGAAAGAAGCTTATTTTAAATATTATATTTCAAGTAAGAGACTTAGATAATTCAATGACCAAAGAAGAATATGCTAAATATTTTTTGAAAAATTATGTAAAAATATTTGGAATATCTAAAATAAAAATAGATAGAAAAGGTGAAATCATAACAAATGGAAATGCAACATTAACATTAAAGCAAGGCGAAAAAGAAGTTAAAACCTTTGAAATTGAAGAAAATATGGATTATGAGTCAAGTAATCCAAACGAAAAACAATATATCCTAAATATATACAATAAGTCAAATAATCTTTATTCTGACCTTAGAGTTAATATGTTCACAAAAAATGATAATATTAGTTTAATAGATATATCTCCAAGTGAAGTTATTTGCGAGCATAGTGAAAGCATTACCTTTGAAATTCCTACATGGATATATATTACGAATGACACAGCAATATCTGTTTACATTACTGTAATTACAAATAATGGTACTTTCAATCCAGATATTATTGTAACTTCACTAATAGATTAAGGCATATAAACGAAAAAAGGTGAAAAGCAATAAAACATTTAAATGAAAAAGGTGAAAATTAATAAAACACTCAAACGAAAAAAGGTGAAAAGTAATGAAAAACTTAAAAAATAAGGCATTATTATTAATATTAACTGTTTATTTATTAATAAAAATTCCTTTTACAATAAAAAACTATAATTTATTTACTAATATTATTAATCCTTTATCTTGGACTTGTATTTTTATATATGTAATATTAGACATGAAAAAAGGCTATTTCAGATTTAATATAAATAAAAAATATTGTGTACCTGCTATAATAATTTCTTTTATTAATATTGCTATTTATTTTTGTTTAGGATTTACTTTAGGATTTTCCAAAAGTTTATATAACCATAATATAATAGCAATATTACAAAACTTTATTACACAGCTACTTCCAATAATTAGCATTGAATTTACAAGAGAACTTATTATAGCTAGAAGCAAAGATAATAAGCCATTAATAATATATATAACAATACTACTAATTTTGCTAGAAATTAATTCCCATACAATAATAAGCTTGATTACAAACAGAGAGGAAATGTTTAAATATATATGTTCTACAATAATACCATTAATTGCTGGCAATATATTGTATACGTATTTAACTTTAAAATGCACTTATATTGTAACTTTAATATATAGAATTTTTAATACAGCAGTTATACTACTTTTGCCAATTATTCCTAATTTAGATTGGTTTGGGGTAGGTTCACTAAGTTTATTGTCAATAATAGTAATTTATTTATTGTTTAAATATAAACTAATTAAAGAAAACACTAGCGTAAGAAAGAAAAGAAAAGATTTTTATGCAAAACTTAGCTATATTGTAACACTTATTTTATCAATATTTTTAATATGTTTTATGATGGGAGTGTTTAAATATGAGCCAATATCAATACTTTCGAATAGTATGGAGCCAAAGTTTAGCGCCTGCGATGTAGTTATTATTGAAAAGCTAAGTGAAAGTGAATTAAAAGAAATTCCAATAGGGACTATTATAGCATATACGGTTAATAAACAAAATGTAATACATCGTGTTGTAGATATAGTAAAAATAGATGATACAGTTTTTTACCAAACAAAGGGAGATAACAACAATTCACCAGATGCAAATTTGGTACAAATAGAGCAAATACGAGGAATATATAAAACGCATATAAAATATATAGGCTTTCCATCTGTATGGCTATATTATTTTTTTAATGATTACAATTTACAGCCTTAAAATTATCCGCCACGTCGCTTGTGCATTATATATGTTTTTTCTCGTCTAAAGCGCGAAAAAACATATATAATACCGCTGTGGCTACTCTAAAATTTATAATTAAATAGTTTAAAGGAAAGGATGAATGAATATGATACAAAGTAAAAGAAAGTATAGAAGCATAAATGAAATGAAAAGTAATACTAAAAAAGTTAATTATATTAGTATTGCAATTTCCATAATTATGGCAATATTAACAATTGTATTTATGGCTTTAGGTTTTATAAAAAAGGATAATACAAGTTTAATATATAGTTATTCAGGTCAAAAAAATGGTAATTATGAAGTGTTATTAAAACCAAATACTTTTTATGAAACAGAAACTCTTCCTTCTGGTAAATATTATGCTGCAAAATCAGTAGATAAGTATATAATAAATTTTGTATATAATTTTAAAGCAAGTAAAAAATCAAACATTAACTATAACTATAATATTAGTGCAGAAATTGTTGGAACTGTGCCAAGTAATGACAATCAGCACAAAGAAATTTGGAATAAAACCTTTCCTATTTTAGAAAGTAGTGCAAGTATTTATAAAGACAATTTTAATATTAATGAGCAAACAAATATAGATTATGATTACTATAACAATTTAGCACGTTCGTATGAGGAAAGCTATGGAATTGCAATTAATGCTGTTTTAAAAGTATATTTTAATATTTCATATAATATTAACCTTGCAGAAGCAAGTGTAGAAGACAAAAATGTTAATGACTACATTGAATTAGATATAGATTTAACCGATGAAGTAACAAAAGTAAGCGAAAATTATGATAAAACTATTAATAAAAATATTATAGAAGAAGCCAAAAATGAAAAAAGTAATATCGCATTTTACATTTTAGGTGGAATATGTGCCATAATTTCTATAACAATAATTGCATTAATAGTAAAACAAAATAATAAAACACCTGAGCAAAGGTATAGAAATAATATTAATCGTATTATGAAATACTATAAGGAGCTAATTGTTACTGTAACAAATGAGCCAAACATAGCAGATTTAAAAGTTATGGATATTAATAGCATAGACGATTTAATTGATGTAGCTGAGCAAAACAATAGTAATATTATTCATTATGAAGCGGCCAAAAATTTAAGAAGTAATTTATATGTAATTGTTAGTGGTTATGTATATGTTTATATTGTAACTAGTGAAGAACTGAAATAAAGGTTGATATATTTTGCTTAACATGATAAAATATTATAGAAAATTAAAAACTAAGGAGATAAAGCTATGGGATTTTTTGAAAAATTAAAACAAGGTTTAAGTAAAACCAAAAGCTCATTTGATGAAAAAATAAATAATGTATTTAGTAATTTTAGAAAAGTAGATGAAGAATTATTAGAAGAATTAGAAGAAGCACTTATAATGTCAGATGTAGGAGTAGAAACATCTACTAAAATTATTAGCAATTTAAGGAATAGAATAAAAAAAGAAAAAATAGAAGATGAAGAGGGCGTAAAAAATGCCTTAAGGCTTGAAATAAAAGAAATTTTAGATGAAGTAGATAACTCATTAAAATTAGAAACACACCCATCTGTTATTTTAGTAGTTGGAGTTAATGGAGTTGGAAAAACTACTTCAATAGGCAAAATTGCAAATAGATTAAAACAAGATGGAAAAAAAGTTGTAATAGCAGCAGCAGATACATTTAGAGCAGCAGCAGTAGAACAACTAGAAATTTGGGCAAACCGTGCAGGTTGCAAAATGGTAAAAAAGGAAGAAGGCGCAGACCCTGCATCTGTTGTATTTGATGCAATTCAAATAACCAAAAACGAAAATGCAGATGTATTAATTTGCGATACAGCAGGAAGGCTTCACAACAAAAAATATTTAATGGACGAATTAGTAAAAATTAAAAAAGTAATAGATAAAGAATTGCCAGAAGCTTCTAAAGAAGTATTAATGGTGTTAGATGCAACAACAGGTCAAAATGCAATAGCTCAAGTACAAGCTTTTAAAGAAACAGTAGATATAAATGGTATTATTTTAACTAAGCTAGATGGAACTGCAAAAGGTGGAGTAGTAGTAGGAATTGTTGCAGAAAATCAAATGCCAGTAAAATTTGTTGGCGTTGGAGAACAAATAGATGATATGGAAATATTTAATAGCGAAGACTTTGTAAAAGCCTTGATTTAAGCAAAAAGGTTATAAAAGGTAGAAATAAGCCCTATTAAAAAAGTAAATCTTATAAATATAAATAATAATGAGATAATGAAGGGAGGACATATTAGATTTAAAATTCAAACAGCCTTAAATTATAATTATTAAAATCTAATATAAATATATAAATGGAACAAACACAAAATCCTGAAAAATTACAAAAGAAAGACTTAAAAAGCAAAAGAAAATGGATAGTTTTAGCATTCTTAGCAATAGCAGTTATAGTAGCTTATTTTATTTATAGAGGAAGCTATTTAGAAACCTTAGAACTAGGTGAGCAATACATTAGTATATTTTGGCAAAACTTAATTTACAAGCTAGCTACATTTGGAGTTAATTTTGTACTTTTATTTTTATTAATATACATTACAAATAAAAGAATAAAAAAAGGATTGAAAGCCTTTTTTGAAGACGAAAAAAAGCCAATGCCTAAAATGCCAAATAAATCAATAGCATTTATTGCTTCAATTATAGTTAGTTTTTTTGTTACAAACATAATTATAGAAAAATTTATGTTATGTATTAATGCAACAAATTTTGCACTAACAGATCCAATATTTGGCTACGACATAAGTTATTTTATTTTTGTACAACCTTTTGTGCAACTTATATTAAAATATCTTATTGGAATTGTAGCAGGACTAACAGTATATGCCATACTTTATTATATTATTGCATTTAATATATATTTTGATGGAATAGATAGAGAAACATTAAAGCAAAATGTTTTAGTAAAACAACTTTGCAATAATATTATGGTAATTGCAATCCTTTTAGGTATAACTATATTTATGGAAACCTTTAATGTAGGACTTCAAAAATTTTTAAACTTGCAAGGTACAAGCTCGTATGGAATTTGGGGAGCAGGGCTTTCAGAAGTAACTATAAAACTATGGGGTTACCGCATTTTATCTATAATAATTATAGTAACTGTGGGAGTGGCAATTCATTATTTTAAAAAGAAAAATACAAAGAAAATAATAATGTCACTTGCTGTTGTACCATGTTATTTAATAGCTATGCTAATTATATTAGCAGGCTTTGAATTTTTCATTGTTAGCCCAAACGAATTAGATAAAGAGCAAAAATATATTGAAGCAAATATAAACTATACAAAACAAGCTTATGGAATAAACATAGAAGAAGTAAACTTATCAGAAAATGAAACAATTACACAAGCAGAATTAAAGCAAAATGCAGGTGTAGTAGATAACTTAGTGCTTACAAATGCAGATTTAGTTTTAAAAAACTTAAATACTATTCAAACAAATAAAGGGTATTATACATATCGCACTACAAAGCTTGCAAATTACAACATAAATGGAAAACAAAGTTTAGTATATATTTCACCAAGAGAAATATCATCATCTTCAGGTACATATAATAACAAAACTTATGAATACACTCATGGCTACGGAGTAGTTATTACTTCTGCAACTTCGGTAGATGATAACGGAAATTTGGTAAACCTACAAAAAGGTTTTACAAAAACAAATGAAGATATTGTAAATATTACTGAGCCAAGAATTTATTTTGGCTTAGAAACAAATAACACAGTAGTAACTAATAGCAATGGAAAAGCTGAATTTGACTATCCAATAGAAAATTCAAACAAAGCTGAGAATGCAGAAAATGAATATTCTGGAGTAGCTGGACTTAAACTTAACTTTATAGATAAACTAATTTTAGCAATAAAAGAAAGCGACTTAAAACTAGCCTTTTCTAACTCAGAAAGCAAAATACTAATTAACCGTAACATTATACAAAGAGCAAAAACTCTAATGCCATATATTATTTATGACGAAAATCCATATTTAGTAGTAACTGATGAAGGAAGGCTTGTATGGGTATTAGATGGCTACACATACACCGATTCGTACCCATTTTCACAAAGAGTTTCATTACAGCCAAATAACTTATTAGAAAGAGAAAATATTAACTATATTAGAAACTCTGTAAAAGTATTAATAGATGCTTATGATGGAACTATTAAATATTATATTACAGATAGAAATGACCCAATTATTATGGCTTATCAAAAAATATATAAAGATTTATTTGTAGAAAAAGATACCGAAATTCCTCAAGATATAAGCAAAGGGTTTGTTTACCCAGAATTTTTATATAAAATTCAAGCCGAAATAATGCAAAGATATCACAACATACAAACTGATGTATTATACAGAGGAGACGACATATGGGAAGTTGCAAAACATAATACAAGTAATGTATCTAATAAAATTGGAACAGAAATACAGCCATATTACACTATGCTAAAGGCGCAGAACAATAAAGAAGAAACTTTTGGATTAGTTTTGCCATACACCCAATATCAAAAACAAAGCATTACATCATATTTAGTAGGTACTTGTGAAAATGGGGAGAAAAAACTAACACTATACAAATATCCGTCAGATAGTAATATACTAGGACCAATGCAAATTGATACACAATTAGAGCAAGATGAAAGAATTTCAAAAGAAATAGAAAGTATAAATGTTACTGGAACGAAGTTAATTAAAAATATGACAGTTGTACCAATAAATAATTCACTTTTATATGTAGAACCTATATATCAACAATATATTAATGAAGATGTATCTACACCAATTTTAAAAAAGGTAGTAGTAGCTTCAGGGAACAAAGTAGCCATTGGCGATAGCATAAAAGAAGCATTAAATAATTTAGTATCTCAATACGCTGTTGATATTGAAATAGAAAACACAGATGATATAAATGGATTAATTGAAACTATTATAAAAATAAATAATGAACTAAAAAAATCTAGTGAAAATGGTAACTGGGAAATGATGGGCAAAGATATGTCTAGACTTCAAGAATTAATTGATAAGCTAGAAACTTTGCTTAAAGAAGAAAATGAAAATAAAAAGAATGAAAATACAAATGCACAAAATATAAGTATAGACTTAAATTTTGAATAAAATTTCTAAAAATCTCCATCTTAAATAATAAGGTGGGGGTTTTTCATGTTCAAATTTAAAAAAGAAAACAAAGAGAATATATTAAATAAAGAAAAAGCAGAAAATAAGCAAAATAAAAGCAAAGTAGAAAAAGAACTGCTAGAAAGTGTAGATAAATTAAATTTTACACTATCAAAAAATAATGTACTAGAGCTTGCAGAACTGTTAGGAAACAGAAAGCAGTTATTAATAAGAAATTTAATGACAGGTATTGCAAAGGGTATAGGAATAGGAATTGGTTTTACAGTGTTAACAGCTATTTTACTAATCATACTGCAAAAAATAGTAACATTAAATATTCCAGTAATAGGAGATTATATAGCAGATATTGTAGAAATTGTGCAGAGTAGTAGATAAAATTTTAAATAATTTATTGTATTTTTTTTATTTATTGATATAATAATAACATAAATTAAAAATAATTGTGCGTGTAAAAAAAGCTATTATACTAGCACATTAAAACAAAGTATGAAGGGAATGAATTTTTATGATTAAAAAAGTTGCAATTTTAGCAAATGGTGGAGACGTTTCAGGTTTTAATGCTGTAATTAGAGCAATTATAAAAACAGCAGAAAACAATAACATAGAATGTTATGGATTTATTGAAGGATATAGAGGTCTAGTAGAAAATAATTTGGTACAACTATGTACTAATGGAACAGGAAATGCAATAGGAATACTACCTAAAGGTGGTTCAATAATTGGATCTTCAACAAATTCAAATGTATTTAATTATCCAGTAGAAGAAAATGGTGAGATAGTATATAAAGACTTATCAGATAAGTGCGTTCAAAATCTTAAAAATGATGAAATAGATTGCTTATTTACCTTAGGTGGAGATGGAACTCAAAAATCTGCAAGAGATTTATCTTTAAAAGGAATAAATGTAATCGGTGTTCCAAAAACAATAGATAATGATGTAGCTTGCACAGAAATTACATTTGGATATAATACAGCTGTTTCTGTTGCAGCAGAAGCTTTGGACAGGCTTCACACAACAGGTGCAACACATCATAGAATTATGGTTTTAGAAGTAATGGGAAGATATGCAGGCTGGATAGCATTAGAGTCTGCTATTGCTGGTGGTGCAGATGTTGCACTAATTCCAGAAATTCCTTATGATATTAATAAAGCAGCTAAAAAAATTATTAATCGTAAAAATCGTGGAAAGCCATTTAGTATAGTAGTTGTTGCAGAAGGTGCAAAACCAATAGGCGGAGAAATTAGTGTTAAAAAAGTTGCAAATAAAGGCAAAGGTGTAGATAACAACCGACTTGGCGGAGTAGGCGAAAAAGTTGCAGAGCAATTACAAGAGCTAACTGGCTTAGAAGCAAGATGCACAGTTTTAGGCTATATGCAAAGAGGTGGAACTCCTACTGCTTTTGATAGAGTGTTATCTACAAAATATGGTGCAAAAGCAATGGAACTTGCACTAGAAGGAAAGTTTAATGTGCTAACAGTTATAAAAGATGGAAGATTAGATAGTGTTCCACTTGAATTAGTTGTAGGAAACAATAAAGAAATAGGAGCAGTATCTGGTAACACTCCTGAAAGTAACATACGTAAAGTTAATATGGATAATGACTTAGTAAAAACAGCAAGACACATTGGTATTAATTTAGGAGATTAGCTTAAATGTTTTAATAATTAAAAGCTAAATAAAAGCTAAATAAAATCAGTTTTAAAGAAAATTAAAAAATCAAATTTAAAAAAATAAAAGCTAAAATAAAAGCAGATTTAAAAGCCAATAAAAGTAAAATAGGAAGGAAAGCATATAAATGATAGATTTTAAAGAAAAAATAGCAGAAGAAATTAGCAAAAATGTTAATCTACCAAAAGAAGAAATTTATGAATATATAGAAGTGCCAGTAGATGAAAAAATGGGAGATTTTTCTTTTCCATGTTTTAAACTAGCAAAGGAGCTTAAAAAAGCTCCTCAAATAATAGCAGAAGACCTAAAGCAAAATATACATTTTGACGAAGATTTTATGCAAAAAATAGATGTAGTAAGTGGATATTTAAATTTTTATATTAATCCACAAACCTACATAAAAAATGTTTTAACTGAAATTGAAAACTCTAAAGAAAATTATGGAAAAAGCAGTATAGGAAATGGCAAAAACATAGTTATAGACTATTCTGCACCCAATATAGCAAAACCATTTCACATAGGGCATTTACGTTCTACTGTAATAGGAAATGCTATTTACAAAATACATAAGTTCTTAGGTTATAATGTAATAGGAATTAATCACTTAGGCGACTATGGAACACAATTTGGCAAATTAATAGAAGGTTACAAATTATGGGGAAAGGAATATAATATTGAAGAAAACCCTATTGATGAGCTAACAAAGATTTATGTAAGAATTAATAACCTTTGCAAAGAAGATGAAACAGTTTTAGAAAATTGCAGAAACAATTTTAAAAAATTAGAAGATGGCGACCCAGAATGTACAGAGCTATGGACAAAATTTAGAGAACTAAGTTTAAAAGAATTCCAAAAAGTATATGACTTATTACAAGTTAGCTTTGATTCTTGGAATGGTGAAGCGTTTTACTCAGATAAAATGCAAGAAGTAGTGGATATTTTAAAAGAAAAAAATCTATTAAAACCATCAGAAGGTGCAATGATAGTAGATTTATCTGAAAAAGATATGCCACCATGTATAATAGAAAAAACAAATGGCTCTACAACTTATGCAACACGTGACTTAGCGGCAATATTATATAGAGCAAGGAATTATAATTTTGATAAAGCTTTATATGTAACATCTTATGAACAAATACTTCATTTCAAGCAGATTTTTGAAGTAGCAAAATACTTAAATTTAGATGAAAAATACACTAATAACTTAGTACATATTCCATTTGGAATGATACAACTAAAAAGCGGAAAAATGTCTACAAGAGAAGGAAACGTTATAAAGCTTGAAGATTTATTAAATGAAGCAATTTCTAGAGTAACTAAAATTATAAATGAAAAAAATCCACAGCTTGAAAATAAAGAAGAAATTGCTAAAAAAATCGGTATAGGCGCAGTTATATTTAATGATTTATATAACAGCAGAATAAAAGATGAAATTTTTGATTGGGATACTATGCTTAATTTCAATGGTGAAACAGGTCCATATATGCAATATATTTATGTAAGAACTAAAAGTTTACTTGAAAAAGCAGGCTATATTCCTAAAATAGAAGAAGTGGATTTTACAAAATTATTAGATGAAGCTTCATTAAGAGTTATAAAATTAATTTATAGTTTTCAATATACTTTATTGCAAGCTAGTGAAAAATATGAACCATATATATTAGCAAGATATTTAATACATTTAGCACAAAGTTTTAGTAGTTTTTATAATGAAAATAAAATTATAGTAGATGATAAAGCTTTACAAGATGCAAGATTATACTTAACATATAGTGTAGGCTTAGTATTAAAAATAGGAGCAGAACTACTTGGAATACAAATGCCAAACAAAATGTAAAAATAAGAGCAAATGTGGTATTACTAAAATATAAATTTAAGATTTGTGCCTTGGAAAGGGATAATAAAATGGTAAAAGAAGATGCAGTAACAGAAGAAAAAGAAGAACCAATGGCAAACCAGCTAAATAAGCAAGCAGAAAAGCATTTAAACGAAGGCAAACAAGAACTAAATACTAAAAAAACTACAGAAAACAAGTTAAAAAATAACCTTAAAAAAAGAAAATCCAATACCAAAAAATCAAATATAACTAAAACCAAACTAACTGTTACTAGAGTATTTGCTTACTTTGTTATTTATAGCGTAATAGGTTATGTAATAGAAATGACTTTTGCTTTAATTACAAAAGGGGTTTTAGAAAGTAGAAAAAGCTTTTTATATGGTCCATTTTGCGCTATTTATGGTTTGGGCGCAACAACTATGATTATAGGACTTCAAAAGTTTAACAAAAACAATTATACATTATTTTTTGGCCGGAGTTTTAATAGGTTCGGTAGTAGAATATTTAGTTAGCTGGATAGGTGAAATGATATTCCATATAAAATGGTGGGATTATTCAAATATACCATTTAACATAAATGGCAGAATATGTATAACATTTTCAATAATTTGGGGAGTTTTAGCAATTTATTTAATGAATTTTAATCCAAATATAGATAAGCTCCTTGATAAAATTTCTGCAAAAATATTAAAACCTGTTACATATACACTTGTAATTTTCTTATTTTTAGATTGGGTAATTAGTAGTTTTGCGGTTCAAATGTTTTATGCAAGGATAGCTATTCAAAAAAATGTTGAATTGCAAGAATCTGCAACATTAGAAAAATATGTTAAATTGTACAATGAAAATGTAACTTTAAATAAAATAGTAAATACGTTATTTTCGGATGAAACTATGATTAAAAGTTTTCCAAACTTAAAAGTAACAAATAAAAATGGAGAAATTGTTTACGTAAATAAGCTTTTTCCGGAAATTCAACCATATTATTTTAAGTTATTTACACCGAAAGAAAAATTTATATTTCAAAAAGAGAATGCATAAAGATACTATAATAATTATAATTGCATAAAAGCTTTAATAGTTCTAGTTTTCTTGTTTTTCAAATTGCCCGTTGCAGACGTAAGTTCAAAGAAGAAAGGTCAGAACGGGACCTTTCAAAACTGCGAAAAATAGTACTATTAAAGCAATAAAAACATTTAACTAGTAACCACATAAAGTTACTGGATAATAGTTTTACGGTTAATTGCTCGAATAGTACTAGTTTTCTTGTTTTTCAAATTGCCCGTTGCAGTTAGCTGTTCAAAGAAGCAAAGTCAGAACGGGACCTTTCAAAACTGCGAAAAATAGTACTATTCGAGCTTTAATATAATTATAACTATTATATCGTAACCACATAAAAATAAAAAATATGAAAAATACTGTTCTTTTTTTAAAAAGTGTGGTAAAATCAACAATGAAATTTGTAACAAAAAATTAAACAAATTTATAATATATGTTAAACTTATTTTAATTAGGAGGATACAATGAGAAAATATTTTGGAACAGACGGAATTAGAAGAATTGCTAATACAGAGCTTTCTCCAAGTTTAGTATATCGTGTTGCAAAGGCAGGAGCCTATGCTTTATCAAAACAAACAGATCACATACCAACAATATTAATAGGAAGAGATACCAGAATTTCAGGAACTCTAATAGAATCAGCAATGACAGCAGGTTTTTTAAGTTTTGGGGCAAATGTTATAAGTTTAGGAGTTATTCCTACACCAGGAGTAGCATATTTAACCAAAAAGCTAAAAGCAGATGCAAGTGTTGTAATTTCTGCATCTCATAATACATACGAATTTAACGGAGTAAAATACTTTAGCAATAAAGGAATGAAAATTCCAGATGAGCTTGAAGAAGAAATTGAAAAAATGATGGATTCTGATGAACTAGAAAAAAGCCTTACTGCTGTTAATGATAAAATAGGCGTAGCAGAGGTTAGAACAGATTTATTAGATGAATATGTATATTTTTTCAGAAAAAACTTTGAAGAAGAATTTGAAAACTTTAATAGCGAAAATTTTGTTGTTGCAATAGATACTGCAAATGGTGCTACATCTGTTGTGGCAGATAAAGTTTTTACTGCATTAGGTATTAAACATTACATTATGAACAATACACCAAATGGAGTAAATATAAATGAAAATTGTGGTTCTACACATTTAGATACACTAAAAAAATATGTAGTAGAAAATAACTGTAATTTAGGAATTGCCTATGATGGCGATGGCGATAGATGCCTAGCAGTTGATGAAAATGGCGAAGAAGTAGATGGAGATAAACTATTAGCCATAATTTCTAATTATATGAAAGAAAAAGGAACATTAAAAAATAATACAGTAGTAGCAACAGTAATGAGCAATTTAGGCTTAAAAAAATATGCAGAAAAAAATGACATGAATTTAATACAAACAAAAGTTGGAGATAGGTATGTATTAGAAGAAATGTTAAAAAATGGGTATAATTTAGGTGGAGAACAATCAGGTCATATTATTTTTCTAGATTATAATCCTACTGGAGATGGCATACTAACATCATTAATGCTAATTAGAGTTATGCTAGAAAAGCAAAAAAAAGCTTCTGAATTAGCAAAAATTATTCAAATATATCCACAAGTATTGGTTAATGCTAAAATTTCAAATGATAAAAAAGAAAGTTATAAAGATGACCCTGAAATTCAAAATGAAATTAATAACTTAGAAAAAGAGTTTTCAGGAAATGGAAGAGTTTTAATAAGACCATCTGGTACAGAGCCTTTAATTCGTGTTATGATAGAAGGCGAAAACCAAAGTTATATAAAACAAAAAGCCGAAAATTTAGCAAAATTAATAGAACAAAAGCTTAATTAGTTCCAATGTTTTAAAAGGAAAGCTATATAAAAAAATATATCTTTTCTATAAAATATATAAAATAAACAAAGGAGGAATTTAAAAATGCCACTAATCAATTTTACAAACCCTTTTGCAATTTTAGTTGCAGTAATACTATTTGGATTGGTATTATATCTTGGAAGGGAAACAAAAAAATCTTATGTAGTAGGAATTATGTTATTTGTTTTTATAGCAATTTTACTTGGTCATACAATTGAATTTATGACAATTGGACAATCAAACGAAGAAATATATAAAGAAGTAACAAGATCAGCTACAATTGATTTAATATTCATTTTCTTATCTTTTATTTCTTACTTATGGGTTGATGATATTGAAGTAAAAGCAGGAAAGAAAAAGAGTATAGACAACAGCTTAGAATGGTTTTGGAGTAAAGTGTAAGGTTTATAGGTATCCTTTTAAAAGCCTAAATATTATATAAGGAAGAAAAAATATATATGTCAAAATTTTATTTAACAACTCCTATTTACTACCCAAGTGGAAAATTTCATATAGGAACTGCTTATACCACAACATTAGCAGATGCAATAAAAAAATACAAACAAGCAAAAGGGTATGATGTGTATCTTCTTACAGGAATGGACGAACATGGACAAAAAATTCAGCAAGTAGCGGAGGCTAACGGCAAAACACCTCAAGAACATGTTGACCAAATGGCAGATGAAGCTAAAAAATTATGGAAGTTAATGGAAATTGACTACAATGATTTTATTCGTACCACCCAGCCTAGACACGAAAAAGTAGTAGAAGAAATATTTGATAGATTAATGGAACAAGGCGATATTTACCTTTCAGAATATGAAGGTTGGTATTGTATGCCTTGCGAAACTTATTTTACAGAAACACAATTAGTAGATGGAAAATGTCCTGAATGTGGTAGAGAAGTTAAAAGAATGAAAGAAGAATCATATTTCTTTAATATGAAGAAATATGCAAATAGATTAATAGATTTTTACAATCAAAATCCTAATTTCATTTTGCCAGAATCTAGAAAAAATGAGTTGTTTAATAACTTTTTAAAACCAGGATTAGAAGATTTATGCGTAAGCCGTACAAGCTTTGACTGGGGTGTAAAAGTAAGAAAAGATCCAAAACATGTAGTATATGTATGGCTAGATGCCCTAACAAATTATATTACAGCTTTAGGATATTTATCTGAAGATGATAGCTTAATGCAAAAATATTGGCCTGCAGATGTTCATCTTGTAGGTAAAGATATTATACGTTTCCATGGAATTTATTGGCCAATTTTCTTAATGGCACTTAATTTGCCACTTCCAAAGCAAATTTATGCACATGGATGGATTATGATGAAAGATGGCAAAATGTCAAAATCAAAAGGAAATGTTATATATCCAGAACCATTAATAGAACGTTATGGACTAGATGCATTTAAATACTTTATTTTAAGAGAAATGCCATATAGTCAAGATGGAACATTTACACCAGAAGGTTTTGTTGAAAGATATAACTTTGATTTATGTAATGATTTAGGAAATTTACTTAATAGAACAATAGGAATGGTAAATAAATATTTTGGTGGAGAAATTAAAGAATATCCACAAAATGTATCTTCATTAGATAAAGAATTAGAAAATTTTTCAAACGGTACAATACACAGTGTAGAAGAATATTTTGACACTTACCATATAAGCCAAGCAATTGCTGAAACTTGGAACTTAGTTTCTAGAACAAATAAATATATAGATGAAACTATGCCATGGGTACTATTTAAAGAAGAAAAAACAGAAGAATTACAAAGTGTTATGTATCATTTAGTAGAAAATTTAAGAAGAATTGCCATTTTAATTTCTCCATATATGGTACACACATCACAAAAAATATTAGACCAGCTTTCTATACCACAAGAGCTTAAGTCATGGGATAGTATGGAAAAATATGACGGAATAAAAAATATAAAAGTAACACAAAATCCAGAAGTTTTATTTGCAAGATTAGACCAAGAAGCTGAAATAGAAGTTATAAAAAATATGATGAAATAAACTAAAAAGGAATCAAATAAAAAATGGGAAAAATATTTATAATAGATGGAACAGATGGAAGTGGAAAACAAACACAATTTGAAAAATTAAAAGAGCATTTAACTAAAGATGGAATTGATTATAGAACAATGAGCTTTCCTAACTATGATTCACCATCTTCTAGTTTAGTAAAAATGTATTTATCTGGAGAATTTGGAGAAAACGCAAAAGATGTTAGCCCTTATATTGCTTCTACATTTTATGCAGCAGATAGATATGCAACATATATAAAAAATTTTAAAGAATATTATGAAAATGGCGGAATATTACTAGCAGATAGATACACTACCTCTAATATGATACATCAAGCTGGAAAGCTATCAAATAAAGAAGAAAGAAAAAAATTTTTAAATTGGCTTGAAGATTTTGAATTTAATTTATATGGTTTGCCAGTACCAACTGAAGTTTTCTTTTTAAAAATGCCACCAGAAACAGCACTTACATTAATAAAAAATAGAGAAAATAAATTTACACACTCTATGCAAAAAGACATTCACGAAAGAGATAAAAATCATATTACAGATAGTTTTAATTCAGCTTGTGAAGTGGCAAAAACTTATAACTGGTATACAGTAGAATGTGTAAAAGAACAAAATATACGCACTATAGATGACATACATAAGGAAATTTATGAAGAAATAAAAAAGCATATAGATGAACCCTACCCACCAACACAATCAAAGATTGTGGGTGGTACTTAAGAAACCTTGTTGTTTCACAATAAAAAATCGTTAAACTGACTACTCAGTCTAACGATTTTTTTTGAAATTTGTGATATAAATTAATAGTTAAATACTAGAAATTAAATTATGCAAAAAAGAGGTAATTATGAGCAAAAGATTATATGATTATTTAAAAATTACAGATTTAAAAGATATGTTAAATAAAACAAAAAAATTATATGGAGAAAAAATAGCATACCAAATAAAAACAGAAAATGGAAAATATAAAACATTTACACATAACGAAGTAAGAGAAATGGTTGATGCACTTGGAACAGCTTTAATTAGTTTAGGCTTAAAGGGAAAAAGAATAGCTATTATTGGAGAAAACAGGTACGAATGGCAAATAGCATATTTATCAGTAGTTTGTGGAACTGGTATAGTAGTTCCGCTAGATAAATCACTTCCAGAAAATGAACTAAATGACTTAATAGAAAGATCTGAAGTAGAAGCAATTTTTTATTCAAAAAAATATGAAGAAGCACTTGAAAAAATAAAATATAGTACAAAAAACAAATTAAAACACTTAATAGCAATGGATTTAAGCTTTCATAAAGAAGGTGTTTATTCACAAGAAGAATTAATAGAAACAGGAAGAAAACTTATAAAAACTGGAGATAAAGAGTTTATAAATAGTAAAATAGATCCAAATGAAATGAGTATAATGTTATTTACATCTGGAACTACATCAAAATCAAAAGTAGTAGCACTTTCGCATAAAAATATATGCTCAAACTTAATGGATATTGGAAGTGTTTTAGATGTTACATCAGAAGATACACTACTTTCAGTATTACCAATTCATCATGTGTTTGAATGTACAGTAGGATTTTTATTTTCCTTATATAAATGTGCCAAAACAGTATTTTGCGATGGCTTAAGATATGTAGTAGATAATTTAAATGAATATCATGTTACAGTTATGGCATGTGTTCCTGCTATATATGAAAGAATATTTATGATGATTAGAAAGCAATTAGAAAAGCAAGGAAAGTTGCAAACAATTTTAGAAAATGAAGAAAAATATAGATTTGCTTCTATGGAAGAAAAGAAAAAAGTATTTAAAGAAATACA
>CANQCT010000025.1 GCA_947589835.1 uncultured Clostridia bacterium | reverse complement strand
TTTAACTTTAAAAAAATAGGACATTTTTACTAAAAATTCAAAATTAAAAACGGGACATTTTTACTAAAAATTCACAAGAAATTGAAAGAGATTATTATAAATTTGTTAATTGTTTTATAGTTAATCCACTCGAATAGTACTAGTTTTCTTGTTTTTCAAATTGCCCGTTGTAAGAAGCAAGTTCAAAGAAGAAGGCTCAGAGCGGGACCTTTCAAAACTACGAAAAATAGTACTATTCGAGTTTTAATGTAATTATAACTATTAACTAGTAATATAAAGTTTTCCTTAAAATAGTATTAACAATTTTAAATATTTTATAACAATCTCTTTAATATATAACCTATATTTTAGCTTATTTTAGCAAGTTTAATATTCTTTCTAGGTCTTCATTAGTAGAATATTGGATTATAATCTTTCCACTTCTTTTTCCAGCATTTAATTTTACTTTTGTTCCAAAGAAACTTTGAAATGTATCTTCAATATCTCTACAAATAGCCATTCTTTGTTCTTGATCTTTTTTAGGAACTTTCTTTTTATTTTTTACATTATCTTCTATATCTTTAACTGTTTCACCTTTTTCTATAATTCTAAGTGCTGCTGCATATTGCTTATCTGGGTCCTCAAAGCAAAGTAAAGAACGGCAATGACCTTCTGTTAATTTTCCATCTATGGCAAGTTGCATTACTCTTTCATCAAGGTTTAATAATCTTAATGTATTAGTAACTGTGCTTCTATTAAGGCCTATTGTGTCTGCTAATTGTTGTTGTGTCATTCCATAATTATCTAAAAGCTCTCTAAAACCTCTTGCCTTATCTATTGGATTTAAGTCTTCTCTTTGAATATTTTCAATTAATGCAATTTCCCTATTTTTTCTTTCATCGCCTTCTCTAACAATGCAAGGAATTTCTTTCAAACCTGCTTTTTTAGAGGCTCTCCATCTTCTTTCGCCGGCAACAATTTCATAATATCCATCTTGTTTTGTTACAATAATTGGCTGTATTATTCCATATTTTTCAATAGACTTTGCTAATTCTTCAATTGATTCTGCTGGAAATGTTCTTCTTGGCTGATTTCTATTTGGCTCAATTTCTATAATTTTAATGTTTTGAATAATTTCTTCTCCATCTTTTAATTTTCTTTCTTCTTCCTTAGTTAATTGATTTTCACTAAATAAGGCTTCTAGCCCTTTTCCTAACCCAGTTTTCTTTGCCACTTATTTATCATTCCTTCCCTATTTTATTATCATATATTTTTCTTGTAGCACTTTTATTTTTGCTTTTATATGACTTATCTTTATTTTATGTAGTATGCTTAGCTTTGCTATTTATATAGCATGCTTACCTTTAGTAGTAACTTCATTATTTTTTAAAAATTCTTTTACAAATTTATCATAGCTTTTTGCACCTTTTGACCTTGGATCATATACAGAAATAGGCATTCCATAACTTGGTGCTTCGCTTAATTTTACATTTCTTGGTATAACTGTTTTATATACTTTATTTTCAAAATAATTATTTACTTCCTTTACTACTTGATTTGATAAATTAGTTCTCATATCGTACATTGTAAGCAATGCACCCTCTATTTCTAACTCTTTATTAAGATGTTTTTTTACTAAGTTTATAGTGTTTAATAATTGGCCTAAACCTTCCAACGCATAATATTCGCACTGTACAGGAATAAGTACACTATTTGAAGCTGTAAATGCATTTAATGTAATTAATCCAAGAGATGGTGGGCAGTCTATTATAATGTAATCATAATCATCTTTTATTACATCTAATTTTTCTTTCATACGATACTCTCTAGACATCATTGAAACAAGCTCTACTTCAGCTCCTGCAAGGTTTATGTTAGATGGACATATAGATAAATTTTTAATTTCGGTTTTTTGAATTATTTGTTTTGGATCTACTTCATCACTAATAATTAAGTCATAAACAGATAATTCTAAATTTTTATTAGCACCTATACCACTAGTTGCATTTCCTTGTGGGTCACTATCTATTAAAAGTACTTTTTTTCCTCTTTTTGCAAGTAAAGTGCTTAAATTTATTGAAGTTGTAGTCTTTCCTACTCCTCCTTTTTGATTTGCTATTGATATTATTTTTCCCACGTTTATTGCCTCCATTTGTTTTATGTAAACTATTTAATATTTTTTATAATGTTATTTTGTATATTTAAAATAAAAAAGTTTTTTAAATAAAAATTCATATTCGATTTATTTTTTGTATGCTGTAACTAGCTAAATATATGGTATTTTGGGCCTTTGATAATATAATATATAATAATTTTTATTTAATAATTCATAAAAAAATTGACATATTAATAATATAAAAATATTTATTATATGTCAATGAAAATTATAAAAATTAATAAAAAAAATTACTAGTTAATAATTTTATAGCTAACCCGCTTAAATAGTACTAGTTTTCTTGTTTTTCAAATTGCCCGTTGCAGGAGTAGTTTCAAAGAAGCAGAGTCAGAACGGGACCTCTCAAAACTGCGAAAAATAGTACTATTTAATCTTTAATATAATTATAATAGCAAAAATATTATAAAATTAAATTTCAAAATTATGTAATTGGCTCCTTTTCAGGTGTTCCAGCTTTTCTAGGATATTTTGGCAAAGTATTTTTTACTTTTTTTATTACTACAATTTTTCTTTTAATATCACTTTCAGGAAGTGTAATAACATCTACTTTTTCTAACTCTCCACCTAATATTTCTATTGCTTTTTTTGCTTCTTCTAATTCTTCATCTATTTCAAATGACTTCATACAAATGCATTTTCCACCTATTTTAGTAAATGGAAGCATATATTCTAATAATATATTTAATCTAGCTACTGCTCTAGATGTTACAATATCATAGCTCTCTCTTTCTCCATTTTGCTTTATAAATTCTTCTGCCCTGCCATGAATAGCTCTAATTTTTTCTAACTTTAAGTTTTGAATAACATCGTTTAGAAAATTAATTCTTTTATTTAATGAATCTAATAAAGTAAATTCATTTTCTTTATTTAATATTTTAAGTGGAATTCCTGGAAAGCCTGCGCCAGTGCCAATATCTAGCACTTTATTTTGAGTATTTATATATGGCAAAATTGTTACACTATCAATAAAATGCTTTAAAATAATTTCTTTTGGCTCTATTATTGCAGTTAAATTAATCTTTTCATTCCATTCTAATAGTAGTTCCATATATTTATAAAATTGATTTACTTGATTTTCACTTAAGTTAATTTGCATTTTCTTTGCTTTTTGCTCTAATTCTTGCTTAAATACTTGTTTTTCCATAATTTTTTATATTTAGATATTTGCTTTTCACTATTCTTTTCCTGTTTATATAATTTTTTCTCTTTTAGTGGCTTCTTTTTATAACCTTTTTCTTGTTTAAATAGCTATTTTTTAATATCTTTTTCCTTTCTAAAAATTAATTACTTGCATTAAAAATATTTAATACTTTTAACTTAATAATTTTAATTCTAAAAAATATTTTTGTACATAAAATTTACTCTTTTTCCTGTTTCATTTGTTCTAAGTAAATCAATAATACAGATATATCAGCCGGTGAAACGCCTGAAATTCTAGAAGCTTGGCCAACAGAATTTGGTTTTATTTTATTTAATTTTTGCCTTGCCTCTAATCTTAAGCCTTTAAGTTTTTCATAGTCTATATCATTAGGCAATAATTTTTTCTCTAATTTCTTAAATTTTTCCACTTGTTGTTCTTGTAATTTTATATAACCTTTATATTTTACCTCTATTTCTACTTCTTTTGTTACTTCTTCTGGTAAATCTGGCCTTTCCTTATCTATTTTTTTTAAAGCTTCATAAGTCAATTCTGTTCTTCTTAGCAATTCTGCTAATTTAACTCCAGTTGTAAGGCTAGATGAGCCATATTTTTCTAGTACTGCATTTACCTCTTCTGTTGGTTTTATTATTGTATTTTCTATTCTTTGTATTTCTTCATTAATTTGTTCTTTCTTTTTTAAGAATTTTTCATAACGTTCATCTGAAATTAAGCCAACTTTATGGCCTATTTCAGTTAATCTCATATCAGTATTATCTTGCCTTAATAAAAGCCTATATTCAGCACGCGATGTCATCATTCTATATGGCTCATTAGTACCTTTTGTAACAATATCATCTATTAAAACCCCAATATATGCCTGTGAACGGTCTAAAATTATAGGCTCTTTTCCCCTTAACTTTTGCGCTACATTAATTCCAGCCATAATTCCCTGTGCTGCAGCTTCTTCGTAACCAGAAGTACCATTTATTTGCCCTGCAAAAAACATTCCACTTATTTTTTTGTGTTCCAATGATAATTTTAATTCTAATGGATCAATGCAATCGTATTCTATTGCATACGCAGGTCTTGTAAATTCAACATTTTCTAGCCCCGGAATGGTTCTATACATTGCAATTTGTACATCTTCTGGAAGTGATGAGCTCATTCCCTGTACATACATTTCATCTGTATCTCTTCCAACAGGCTCAATAAAAATTTGATGTCTTTCTTTATCTGCAAACCTAACTACTTTATCTTCAATAGAAGGACAATATCTTGGTCCTGTTCCTTTAATTTCTCCACCATATAAAGGAGAACGATGCAAGTTTTTACGAATAATTTCATGTGTTTTTTCATTGGTATATGTTAAATAACATGGCAATTGTTCTTCTTTATCTTCTATTTTATCTTCAAATGAAAATGCAACTGGATTTTTGTCTCCATCCTGCCTTTCCATTTTAGAGAAATCTATTGAATTTTTATTTACTCTAGCAGGTGTTCCAGTTTTAAATCTAAGTAAATTAATTCCTAGTTTAGTTAATATGTTAGACAACTTATTTGCTGGAAATACTCCATCTGGGCCACTTTCATAAGATACCTCTCCTATGTATATTTTCCCTCTTAAATAGGTTCCTGTTGCTAAAATTACACTATCTACTTCATAAACTGCACCAATATTAGTTTCAACCCATTTTACTTTTCCATCTTCTACTCCAATGTCCACTATTTCTGCTTGTTTTAAAAATAGATTTTCTTGTTTTTCTAAAGTATGTTTCATTTCCATTTGATATCTTTTTCTATCAGCTTGTGCCCTTAAAGAATAGACTGCTGGCCCTTTTGAGGTATTTAACATTCTTAATTGAGTATATGTTTTATCAATGTTTTTTCCCATTTCTCCCCCTAGGCAGTCTATTTCCATAACTAAATGACCTTTTGAACTTCCACCTATGTGTGGATTACATGGCATATTAGCCACAGCTTCTAGACTAATAGAAAATAGTAGTGTTTTAAGTCCAAGTCTTGCTGTTGCTAGAGCCGCCTCACATCCAGCGTGTCCTGCTCCAATTACTGCAACATCATATTTTCCAGCATTATACTTCATTTTATTATTACTAGTTAGATATTTTTCTAACTTTCTCCTTCCTATATTTATATTTTTTCAGTTTTTTATGAAACTAAAATCACTGTTTCATGCAACTTTTTGACATGTCGATTTTTGTCGAACGCATTCAAATAGCGGGTTTGATAGATTTAATTTATCTATGTTGTCTTTTTGTTATAGTTTTTGCTACTATGCTTTGTGCCCGCTTTCTATATTGAAATAGCGTGTTTCACGGTTTTTTCTAATGTAATCTATTAGTTAATATGTGGTATTTTTATTTACTATTTGGTTAATATCTTTTTATATCTAATTGCTTGAATAGTACTAGTTTTCTTGTTTTTCAAATTGCCCGTTGCAGAAGTAGGTTCAAAGAAGAAATGTCAGAACGGGACCTCTCAAAACTGCGAAAAATAGTACTATTCAAGCTTTAACATAACTATAAAAATTATATAGTATTACAATTAACCGTACTACTTTCCTAAGCAAAATTTAGAAAATATCTCCGAAATTATATCTTCAGAAGCATTTTTTCCAACAATACTGCTAAGTTCTTCTAATGCTTGCTTAAGTGAAATTGCAACTAAATCAATAGGGTTATTTACTTCAACACCATTTTTAGCTTCTTTTACACTTAGTATTGCTTTTTTTATTAAATCTTTGTGTCTTATATTAGTAATCAAATTTCCATCATCTATATCTATTTCATTAAAAGAAAACATTTCAATAATTTTGTTATATAAGTCCTCTATTCCCTCTTTATTTTTAGCAGATATCTTTATAATAGGCTTTTTAGCTTCTTTTACTTCTTTTACATTTTCTAAATGATTATCTTTTTCATCTATTTTATTTAATAAAATAATAGCTTTTTTATCTTTTATTATATCTAATATTTTTAAGTCCTCTTCATCTAAATCTTTTGTATTATCAAATATACTAATAATCAAATCTGCTTCATTAGATAGTTTTAGAGCCTTATTTACGCCTATTTTTTCAATTTCATCATCTGTATTTCTAATTCCTGCTGTATCTACTAATTTCAAAGGAATTCCATGGAGACTAATCATTTCTTCGATAGTATCTCTAGTTGTACCTTCAGTTGTACTTACAATAGCCCTATCTTCATTTAAAATAGCATTTAAAAGTGATGATTTACCTGCATTTGGTCTTCCAATAATAACTGTACGTATTCCCTCTTTTAAAATTTTACCAGTATCAAAACTTTTTTCTAATCTATTTAACTTTTCTTCTATTTTGCTAATTTCCTCTTTTGCCTGTTTATTAGTTACTTCTTCTACATCATACTCTGGATAATCAATAGTAACTTCTATATTTGTCATAACATTCAAAATATCTTGCCTAATTTCCTCTATTTTTTCAGATAAACTTCCTTGTAATTGATTAAAAGATGCTTTTGCTTCTTTCGCTGTTTTTGCATTAATTAAGTCTATAATACCTTCTGCTTGTGTTAAATCAATTCTTCCATTTAAAAACGCTCTTTTAGTAAATTCTCCAGGTTCTGCAAGTGTTGCACCAGCTAAAAGGCATTGCTCTAATATTTTTTGTTCTATAACCATACCGCCATGAGAATTTATTTCACACATATTTTCAGTTGTATAACTTTTTGGCTCTTTAAAAAACGAAACTAATACTTCATCTATTTTTTCTTTTGTTTCATAATTAATAATATAGCCATATTTCATAGTGTAGCCTTGAATTTCATCTATACTTTGTTTATTTTTTGGAACAAAAATTTTTTCTAATATTTCAAAACAATTTTTTCCGCTCATTCTAATAATGCCTATACCACTATTTCCATGAGCAGTTGAAATTGCAGCAACCGTTTCCATTTTTTATTACTACTCCTTTCAAAATCATTAAAAATATCAATTAAAAACTTTAATTAATATAATATAAATTAAAAAATGTTTAATCTTTCTTATTATTTTTATTTTTTTCAGTAATACTTAATTGTGCAAAAGAGGCACTAAATAGACTAGGTACCACAGCATAACCAGTATTTACTTCACCTTTATTTATAAGTACATAACCTGCACCTATAAAAGTTAATATTGTAAAAATAAGTGTTAAAATTCTAAATATTTTTTCTTTATTCATTTTAATAAAATCTCCTTATTATAAATTAAGCCAAAGCTAGAATTAGTGAGTTACTCACACTAAAATCCGAACTTTGGCTTCCGATTTTTACTTATATTTTATTATTTTCTTGTAATAACAACTTTTCTGTATGGCTCTTCACCTACACTATAAGTTCTTACTCTTGAGCTATCTTGCAAACGATTATGAATTATTTTTCTTTCATAAGCAGACATTGGCTCTAAAGTAACTTGTTTTCCTGTTCTAATAACTGTTCTTGCTAATTTATCTGCTAATTCTTCTAATGAACTTTTTCTTTTTTCGCGATAATTTTCTATATCTAAAATTATGCGAGCCTTTTTTTCTAAATCTTTATTAGCTATAGCAGATAATAAAGTTTGCATTGCATTTAAAGTTTCTCCCCTATAACCAATTAATTTTCCTGCATTTGTTCCATTTAAAGTAATATAAACATATTCATCATCTGAAGTAATTTCATAAGTCATATCTTGCATTTTTGCAGATAAATCTTTTAAAAATGTTTCTACATTTTGTTTTACTTTTTCTAACTCTTCTGGAGTTAAAGGTGCTCTTTTTTCCTTTTCTATATGTTCTACTTCTTGCTCTTTTTTTGTTTCTTTTGAATAATTATTTTCTTTTATTTCCTCTTTTAAAGTTAATTCTACTTTAACTACTCTAGGAGTTAAAATACTAAAAAAGCTTCTTTTTTCTTCATTTTCTAGAATTTTTATATCTACCTTATCTTTAGAAACTTTTAATTCTTTTAAGCCTTTTTCAATAGCTTCTGTGGAAGTTTTGCCTTCTGCAATAATACTTTTAGACATTAGCCTTTTCCTCCTTATTTTGTTCTATTTTATCCATTATTTTAGTTATTACTAATCTTTCAATAATCATTAAAATATTGCTTACTAACCAATATAAAGCAAGACCAAGTGGAGCAATTACAGCAATCATTACAGACATAAATGGAACCATATACATCATACTCTTGTTCATTTGCTCCATTTGTGCTGCTGGATCTATTTCTTCTTCCTTATTACCTTCTGAATCAATAACAATATCTTCTTTTTTGTTTTCGTCTTTTTTGTTTTGAGTAACGGTTGTTATTTTTATTGAAATAATAGATGTTATTACATAAAGTACAGGAATAATATAAACTCTCCAATCATTTAAGCTTTGTGTTGGAACTTTACTTAAATCTAAACCTAAAAATTCCATATTTAATCTTAATTGGTTGTACTCATCCCTTTTAGCTTCTAGTTCTTCCCTATTTTCTACATTTTCATCTTGTAGCATTTGTTCTACTTCTTGGTATTTTGTTTGTGCATAATCAAGTACAGCAATTTGTGTATAACTATTATTTGCATTGTATTCGCTTTCCTTCATTTCATTAACATATTTTTCTATAAAAGAAGAATCTAGTTTTCTCATATATGTTAAAGGCTGACTTACAAGCCAAAACACCGATAAAATAATAATTATTTGTAAAATAGAACTTAAACAGCCACTAAAAGGACTCATTTTTTCTCTTTTATATAATTCAATAGTTTCCTGATTTAATTTTTCAGGATTATTTTTGTATTTTCTTTGTATTTCTGTCATTTCTTTTTGTAATTCTGCATTCTTTTTCATTGATTTTTGCTGTTTAATAGTAATTGGTATTAAAAAAACTCTTAAAGCAATAGAAAATATAATAATAGCTACACCATAATTATTAAAAAATGAATATAGCCAATTTAATACATAACCAAATATTTGTGATATAGCACCCATTGGTTTCCTCCTATTTTAATGGATCATAACCACCCTTTGCAAAAGGATGACACCTTAGCAAGCGCTTTATTCCCAAAAATATGCCCTTTATACATCCATATTTTTGAATTGCTTGCATCATATAATTTGAGCAACTTGGATAAAACTTGCAATTTACTCCAAAATGATGAAAAATTGGTGAAATTAATTTTTGGTACCCTTTTAACAAAAAAATAAAAAAACTTTTCATTTATAAAAGACCAGCTTTCTCAAAAAGCTTTAACATATCTTCTTTAATAATGTGAAAATTTGCACTATCAACTGGATTTTTTTTATTCCATAAAAAAACAATATTATATCCTGGTTTTAAATTTTCTTGTAATAATCTATAATTTTCTCGAATTTTTCGTTTAATATAATTTCGTTTTACTGCAGAGCAAATTTTTTTTGAAATTGCAATTCCAAATACATTTTTATTTTCTTTATTTTTAGTAATATAAATTGTTATTTGCTTTCCAACATAAAATTTACCATTTTTTAAAACATTTTCAAATTCATAATTTTTTTTTAAGGTTTGCATTTTTTTCATCTAAAATCACTCAATTCAAAAAAGGTCACTTAAATATTTTACGTGACCTTTAATTTTACGCACTTAGTTTTTTTCTACCTTTTGCACGTCTAGCTTTTAATACATTTCTTCCATCTTTAGTTTTCATTCTTTTCATAAAGCCATGTTCTTTTTGTTCTTGTCTTTTTTTTGGTTGATATGTTCTTTTCATTTTAGCACCTCCTACAATATATGATATTCCTAAAACTATAAAATAAATAACTTTAGGAAACTTGTTTCTTATAAAATAAACCATTAAAAATGGTTCTTATTTAATTTAGACACAATCACTTTGCATATTATACAACATCTACTATAATTATGTCAATATTTATGAGCAATTTTCATATTTTATTTTTAATAGTATTGACTAATTCTAATCATTTTTGATATTATATTAAAATATAGGGAAATAAGGTGTTTAAGACATTTTTAAATATATGTTTTTATGTAAATAAAATTAATTATTAGTTTATTTTTAAAAGTTTATGCGGTTTACTTATCCACAGTTGTTGATAAATATGTGGATAACTTTACGTAATGAATTTATAGTGGAAGGATTGAAAAGGGATGCAAAGAGCTGAAATAAACGAACTACTTACTAAAGCAAAAGAATTATTAAAATCAGAAGTAACAGAAATATCATATCGTACATGGATAAAAGATATTGAAATTGACGATATATCTAACAACACAATTATAATCCTTGCACAAAATAGCGTACAAAAAAATATGCTAGAATCTAGATATTTACCAGTAATTCAAAATACATTTAATTTTCTTACAAATATAAATTATGAAATTAAGGTAATTTCAGAGGAAGAAAGGGGAGAAGTAGATAATACTTCTGTTCAAAATTCTTCTGTTTATACAAATTCTAATTTAAATCCAAAATATACCTTTGACAGCTTTGTTATAGGTGATAATAACCGATTTGCAGCAGCAGCTGCATTAGCAGTAGCAGAAGCTCCAGGAAAGGCTTATAACCCATTATTTTTATATGGTGGTGTAGGTCTTGGAAAAACTCACTTAATGCATGCTATTGCAAATGAAATTTTAAAGCGAAATAAAAATTTAAACATTTTATATGTTAGTGCAGAAAAATTTACTAATCATTTTATTAATGCAATTAAAGATAACAAAAATGAAATGTTTAGAAATAAATATAGAAACATTGATGTTTTACTTATTGATGATATTCAATTTATTGCTGGAAAAGAAAGAATACAGGAAGAATTTTTTCATACATTTAATACTTTGCACGAAAGTGGAAGGCAAGTTATTATTTCCAGTGATAGACCACCAAAAGATATTCAGCCATTAGAAGAACGTTTAAGAACTCGTTTTGAATGGGGGCTAATTGCAGATGTTTCTAGTCCAGATTATGAAACTCGTATGGCAATATTAAAAAAGAAAGCACAACTTGAGCATATTATTATAGAAGACGATATTTTATCAAATATTGCAACAAAAATAGAATCAAATATTAGAGAACTAGAAGGAACCTTAAATAAATTAATTGCAATGTCTACATTAGAAAATAAACCTATTACAATTGCACTTTCAGATAAAGCTATTGCAGATGTTGTTCTACATAAAAACACAGTTCTTTCACCAGAATACATACAAGAAATTGTTGCAAAATATTTTAACATTACAGTAGAAGATTTAAAAGGTTCTAGAAGATCAGCAGATATTGCTTTTCCAAGGCAAATAGCAATGTATTTATGTAGAGATATTGCACAAATTTCAACTCCAAAAATCGGACAAGCCTTTGGAAAAAGAGACCATTCAACAGTAATGCATGCATGTAATAAAGTATCATCTGAAATGAAAGAAAACTCAAATACAAAACTAATTGTGGAAACTGTGAAAAACTCTTTGTTTGAAAATAATGATTGATATATAAATAAAAAGTAACACTTTTTAAAAATTGTGTTCTAAAAAATATTCGTTTGTAAAATGAAATTCAAATTATTATTACGCAATACTTACATTAGATATCCACAACGACCTGTGAATTAGTTGTTAATAACCTGTTGATAATTTATTTTCCACAATCAAAAATGGAAACTGTAAATAACTTTTTAAGTTATCCACAAAATTATCAACAAAAATTTTACTAGGGATATAAAGGTTTGAATAAGTTTTCCACATAATCCACAGTACCTACTATTACTACTACTAATATATATTATTTATTATATAAAAAAAGGGAGGAACTTAAAATGGAAATTATTTGTGAAAAGGAAAAAATCCTTAAAGCTATTAATTCCGTAACAAAAGCTGTCGCATCTAAAACAACAATGCCTATACTAGAAGGAATTTTAATTCAAACAAATGATAATGAAATAAAATTTACAACCTATGATTTAGAAATAGGTATAGAATATATTATAGAAAGTGAAGTAAAAACTCAAGGAGCAACAGTTGTAAATGCAACAATGTTTAGTGAAATTGTTAGAAAGCTTCCAGATACAGAAATTCATATTACTGTTAATGAAAATAACTTATTAGTAATTGAATGTGAAGGTTCTTTATATAAGCTTGCAACAATGAATCCAGATGAGTTTCCTGAACTTCCTAAAATAGAAATTGAAAATTCTATTGAAATAGAACAAAATAATTTAAAAGATATGATTAGAAAAACAATTTTTGCTGTTAGTACAGAAGAAAATAAACCTATTTTCACAGGATGTTTATTTGAAATAAAAAATAACAAATTAAATGTAGTAGCAGTAGATGGATTTAGATTAGCATGGAAAAGCAAATTTTTACAAACTTCAGCAAATGATTTTTCAGTTGTTATTCCAGGTAGAACTTTAAATGAAATTAACAAAATTTTAATGGATTCTTTTGATAATGTAAAAATAGGTATATCTAAAAATCAGGCATTATTTGAAATGGAAAACTGCAAAGTTGTAACTCGCTTATTAGATGGAGAATTTTTAAACTATGCAAGTGTAATACCAGAAAACTGGGAAACAAGAATAAGAGTTGATAAAGCAAACATTCAAGATTGCTTTGAAAGAGTTAGCTTAATTTCAGCATCATCTATGGAAAAAGAAAAAAAATATCCTGTAAAAGTAAATGTTGAAATAGGAAAAGTAACAATTTCTTGTACAAATCAAACAGGTGATGCAAAAGAGGAAATGTTTGTTGAAACAGAAGGTCAAAACTTAGAAGCAGGATTTAATCCAAAATATTTCTTAGATGCCCTTCGTGCAATAGATGACCAAGAAGTATTTATAGATTTTGGTACAAGCATTTCACCATGTATTATAAGGCCAGTAGATTCTAATGGCGATTATATTTATATGGTACTTCCTATTAGAATGAAAGAGTAAAATAAATGTACATAAATAAAATAAAATTATTAAATTTTCGTAATTATAAAAATCAAGAAATTGAATTAAATAAAAATCTTAATATTTTTTATGGAAATAATGCACAAGGGAAAACCAATATATTAGAATCTATATTTTTATGTGCTTTTGGAAAATCTTTTAGAACAAGTAAAGAAAAAGAACTAATTTGTTTAGGAGAAGATGTACTAAATGTAGAAATTAACTATCAAAAAAGTGATAGAGAAGGTAAAATAAAAATAGCAATTTCTAATAAAAAGCAAATAGAAGTAAATGGTGTTAAAATTAAAAAATTAAGTGAATTATTAGGTAACATAAATATTGTAATATTTACTCCAGATGATATTCAAATTTTAAAAAATGGACCTGCAGAAAGACGAAGATTTTTAGATATGATGATAGGTCAATTAAGACCTAATTATGTATACAATTTAAATAATTATTTAAAAACTTTAGAGCAAAGAAATAATTATTTAAGGCAAATAAAAGAAGAAGAAAAACCCGAAGAAATGCTTGAAATATGGGATGAAAAGCTAGCTGAGTATGCAGTAAATATTTGCAAATATAGAACAGAATTTATACAAAAAATAAAAAATAAAATAGTGGAAATTCACTCAAAAATTGCAGATGAAAAAATTAACATAGAATATATTACAGAGTGTTTGAATAAAGAAAATTATTTAAGTTTATTAAAGCAAAGAAGAAAGCTAGATATTATAAAAGGATTTACAACAAAAGGAATTCACAGAGATGATTTTAAAGTATACATAAATAATAAAGAAATTGAAATTTATGGGTCGCAAGGGCAACATAGAACAGCGGTACTTTCTTTAAAATTAGCAGAATTGTATGTTATTTATGATGAAATAGGTGAATATCCAATACTATTATTAGATGATTTTATGTCTGAACTAGATGAAAATAGAAGAAAAAGTTTAATAGAAAATATTAAAAATACTCAAGTAATTATTACTTGTACTGATAAAATGAACTTAGAAAATGGAAAGTTATTTTATGTAGAAGATGGGCAAGTAAAAAATTAATATAAAAAACATTTGCAAAAAAATAAAAAAGTATGTTAATATATATATTGTTTGAAGGGATGATAATAATGCTAAATGAATTAGTAAAAAAAGCACATGAAAATTCAAAAAAACATGGTTTTTGGGAAAATGAAATATAATGAAAAAAGAGCATATAAACACGGAAAAAAGTGTTAATATAAGGAGGAAAGAAAAGTGGAAAAGTTTGAGCACGAGTATAATGCAGAGCAGATTCAAGTTTTAGAGGGCCTAGAAGCAGTTAGAAAAAGACCTGGTATGTATATAGGAAGTGTATCTGTTAGAGGACTTCATCATTTAGTATATGAAATTGTAGATAACTGTGTAGATGAAGCTTTAGCAGGATATTGTACACAAATTAATATAGAAATTCAGCCAGGAAATATTATAAGTGTAGAAGATAATGGTAGAGGAATACCAGTAGATATTCACCCTAAAACAAAAATTTCTGCAGCAGAAACAGTATATACAAAACTTCATGCAGGAGGAAAATTTGGTGGAGATAGTGGATACAAAGTTTCTGGCGGTCTTCACGGAGTAGGTGCATCTGTTGTAAATGCTTTATCAACTTGGACAGAAGTAACAATTCAAAGAGATGGCGGAATATATCAAATGAAATTTGAAAAGGGAAAAACAGTGGAGCCATTAACAAGAATTGGAGATTCTGATAAAACAGGAACTAAAGTTAGATTTTTAGCAGATGACACTATTTTTGAAACTTTAAATTATGAATATGAAGTTTTAGAAACTAGATTTAGAGAAGTTGCATTTTTAACAAAAGGTTTAAAAATTAATATTCAAGATTTAAGAGATCCAGAAAATATTAAAAAAGCAGAATTCCACTTTGAAGGAGGACTTATTTCCTTCGTAGAATTTTTAAATAATAATAAAGAAAAAATACACGAAAAGCCAATTTATATTGAAAAAGGTGGAGAAGTTCCAGTAGAAATAGCTTTTCAATATACAACAGCTTATACAGAAAACATATATACATTTGTTAATAACATTAATACTATTGAAGGTGGAACACACCTAGAAGGCTTTAAAAGAGGACTTACAAAAGCATTTAATGATTACGCAAGAAGCCATAATTTATTAAAAGAAAAAGATCCAAATTTATTAGGTGAAGATATACGTGAAGGAATTACAGCTGTTGTTTCAGTAAAAGTAAAAGAGCCTCAATTTGAAGGACAAACTAAAACAAAATTAGGAAATAGCAATGTAACAGGAATTGTAGCTAGTATGGTAAATGATGCTTTATCAACATTTTTAGAGGAAAATCCAGCAGTAGGTAAAGCTATTTTGGAAAAATGTATTAATGCATCACGTGCGAGAGAAGCTGCAAGAAAAGCTAGAGAATTAGTTAGAAGAAAAAGTGCACTAGAAACAACTACATTACCTGGAAAATTAGCAGATTGCAGTAGTAAAGAACCAGAAGAATGCGAAGTATATATTGTAGAGGGAGATTCTGCAGGTGGTAGCGCAAAACAAGGTAGAGACAGAAGATTTCAAGCAATACTTCCACTTTGGGGTAAAATGCTTAACGTAGAAAAATCAAGAGCAGATAAAATTTACAATAATGATAAATTGCAACCCGTAATTTTAGCAGTAGGTGCTGGAATTGGAAATGATTTTGATATAACAAAAATTCGTTATGGAAAAGTAATAGTTATGGCAGATGCCGATGTTGATGGTGCACACATTAGAACATTACTATTAACATTTTTCTTTAGATATATGAGACCACTTATAGAAAACGGAAATGTATATTTAGCACAACCACCACTATATAAATTATCTAAAAAGGGAATGGAAGATATTTACTGTTATACAGATGAAGACTTAGAAAGAGCATATAACGACCTAGCAGAAAAAGGAATACCTAGAGACCAACTTAGCCTACAAAGATATAAAGGTTTAGGAGAAATGAACCCTGAACAATTATGGGAAACAACAATGGACCCAGCAAAAAGAATTTTAATTAAAGTAACAATGGAAGATGCAATGAAAGCAGATGCTATATTCACATTACTAATGGGTGATGAAATAGAACCAAGAAGAAAATTCATAGAAGAAAATGCAAAATATGTAAGAAACTTAGATGTTTAAAAAATAAAATTTAATAGCTAGTAGGAAATAAAACCTACTAGCTATTATCAGATAAAGCTAATATTAATTTACAGCTAAAACTCATATACCTAACTATTGACCTAATGTATATTACTATACAAATAAGCCATTTGCCAAATATACAAATCAGTTGCTCGACTATTAATATACCCGTAATAACCATATTCATCCTAAATTAAGGACTACTAACAACTATTAACAAATATAAAAATAATCTTAACTTCGAATATATAATCTATATCTTCAACCATATATTATAAATCTACCTTCATTAAAGTAACAAAAATAAACTGTTAAATATAGCTTAAATACAAATAATATACTCTCATCTCCGAATTATTTTCACCTAAAAGCCAAGTTTTAAGCAAAAATAACTCTTTGCTCGAATTTTATAAAACCAAAAAAGACCTCATAAAACTCTTATTTCAACTAATATTAACCTTATACTCTTATTATGTTATAAAAAAATATTTTTATTCAAAAAAATCATTGTCGAATTTTGGCATACGATTTTTCTTGACATTTTTCTCATATAATAGTATCATTAAATTAGTAATTACTATTCTACATAAAATCTTTTTTGCAAACTTATTTCAGGAATTCCATAACTTAAATTAAGAAAATTAAATCTGTAATGCTAGCATTATATTATTATTTTAAACTAGCTACAAAATTAAAGTCTTAATTTTTACTTTGCATGAAGAAATAAATTTTATAAAAAAAGGAGGAATATGGAAAATAAAAAAAACATAACAGTACAGCAATGGCTACCGTTTGAAAAAATTTTAAAAAATGGTGTAATTGAATTAAAAAACAAAGAATATATAAAAATATTAAAAATAACACCAATAAATTATAATTTAAAATCAGAATTAGAAAAAGAAGCAATATTAAATTCTTACAAAATTTTTTTAAAAACTTGTAATTTTTGTTTTCAAATATTAATTCAAAGCAATAAAGAAGATTTAAGCAAGCATATTCAGAAAATAAATGATAATTTAGTGAATGAAAAAAATTCCATTCAAGAAATTTCAAAAAATTATATTCAATATATAAAAAACTTAAATCATGATAAAAAATCCTCGAGTAAAAATTTTTATATTATTTTAAAAGAAAAAAATGAAAAAAACGAAATTTCAAATTTTGAAAATTATGCAATAGAAAATTTAAATGACAAGTATTTTAAAATAAAAGATTGTTTATCAAGATGCGGAAATATGGTAATTGCAATAGATGAAAAAACAGAAATTATTTCTATTTTATTTTCTTTTTTAAATTCAAGGATGTATTTTAATCAAATTTAAAGGAGGTATAAAAAATAATAAAAAATCTTTTAGAAAAATTAAAAGATAAAATTTTAAAAAATAAAAAAAATTCAAAAATTGAAGATATGCCTTTTTTAGAAGGAGCAGTATCACAAAAAGATTATTTAAGCCCATCATATATTAATTTATTAAATCCAAAATATATTGAAATAGATAATATGTATTATTCTACACTAATAATTACAAACTATTTTAGGGAGCAAAGTGACTTAATATTAAAATCCTTAATTGATGCAAATATTAATTTAAATATTTCAATTTTTTATGAAAAACAAGATACATATAAAACAATTAGAGATTTAACATACCATATAGGCAATGTTTCAGTAGATTTAAAAGAAAGTAATCAAAATAGGCAAGACATTGACATAGCAGCATTTACATATAATGACGCAAAATATATTAGAAAAGAAATGCAAGTAGATGGAGAAGAATTATATTTTTTATATATTTATGTAACCACATTTTCAAATGATTTAAAAGAATTAGAATACTTATTAAATAAACTAGAAGGCTTGCTACAAGGAAAAGGAATGCAATCAAAAAGAGCATATTTTAGGCAAGAACCAGCATTTTTAACATCACTTCCAATTATGGAAAATTCTAAACTTTTAAAAGAAGCAGCAAAAAGGAACATATTAACAAGTGGACTTGTAGCAACATATCCATTCATTTCTTCAGCAGTATTTGATGAAGAAGGAATTTTAATAGGAACTAATATTTATAATAATTCATTAGTTTTTGTAGATAGATATGATAGTAATAAATATAAAAACGCAAACATTTGCATTTTTGGAACAAGCGGAGCAGGAAAATCATTTTACACTAAATTATTAGTTTTAAGAAATAGAATACTTGGAATAGAGCAATACATTATAGATCCAGATAGAGAATATGGAAACTTATGTAGTAGTTTAGATGGCACATTATTAAAAATTGGACCAAGTTCAAACACATATATAAACGTATTTGACATTAGAGAAGAAAGTGTAGAAGAAGATGAGCAAGGATATTTGGCAAATAAAATTGGTAAATTAAATGGATTTTTTAATTTAATATTTGGAAATTTAAATGAAGAAGAAAAAGCAATTTTAGAAGAAAAAATAATTGAATTATATGCAAAAAAAGGAATTACTTTTGATGATAAAACATTATATAAAAAAAATTTAGAAAAAATATCTATAAAACCAGTTTTTAAAGACACACATGATATGCCAATTTTAGAAGATTTTTATGAACTATTAGGAGAAAGTGAAAAAACAAAAAAATTTCAAATTAAATTAATTCCATTTGTAAAAGGCTCACTAAAATACTTTAATAATTATACAAATATAGAACTAAAAAATTTATTAATAGTAGCAGATGTTTATGAATTAGGAGAAGACAATTTAAAATATGGTATGTGGGTTTGCATTGATTTATTTTGGGACCGAATAAAAAAGGATAGAAAAATAAAAAAAGCAATTTATATGGACGAAATATGGAGACTAATAGGAGTTACTTCAAATAAAGAAGTTGCAAGTTTTATTTATAAAATATTTAAAACAATTAGAAAATATGGTGGAAGTAGCGTAGCAATTACACAAGATATTTCAGATTTATTTAGCTTAGAAAATGGAACTTATGGAAAAAGTATTTTAAATAATTCAGAAATAAAAACATTTTTTTCTTTGGAAGAAGAAAATATTAAAGTATTAGAAAAATATACAAATTTATCTGAAAAAGAAAAAATAGAAATAAAATCATTAAAAAGAGGAGAATGCCTAATGTTTATAGGAAACGAGCATATTCTAACAAAAATTGAAGCAGCCGATTTTGAAGCAAATTTAATAAATGGAGGAGCAAATAGTGAAAAAAATATTAACAGCAATAGGTAATCCAATTTTAAATGTAAGTTTAAAAAAAGAAAATGAAATTGAAGTAATGTCTGAAGATATTCAATATCAAGATGGAATTTTTGAATTTTTAGAAAAAGAATCAAATATTAATTTTTTAGTTTTAAGTGAATTAATACCTGGAAATTTAGATATAAAAAAATTAATAGAAAAAATAAAATTAATTAATAGCGATATAAAAATAATTTTATTTTTAGTAAATGAAAATAAAGAATTAGAAAATTATTTATATGCTAAAGGTGTGGATTTTATTTTTCATAATAATCAAATAGAAGTAAAAGATGTAATAGAAATTATAAAAACAAATCAAAAAGATGAAACTTTAGAATTAAAAAAAGAAATAAATGAACTTAAAAGATTATTAGAAGAAAAAAACGAATTACAAAAACAAAATAAATTAGAAGAAAAAAATGAATTAAAAGTAAAAAATAAAAATGAAAATATAAATTTAATAAATTCACAGCAAATATATAAACAAAAAAAAGAAAATTTAATTAATAAAAATTTTTTTAGAAAAAAGAAAATAAAAGAAAAAACAGAAGAAATAATTTGCATAAATGGAACAAGTGGAATAGGTAAAAGTATATTTACAATTAATTTAGCTAAAGCAATAAATAAAAATAAAATTTTAATTATAGACTTTGATATTTTAAATAATAGCCTGCACACTATTTTAGGTGTTAAAAGATATTCAGAAAAAGTAATGAATAGAAAAGAAAATAATTTAGGAAAAATAAAAGTAGAAGAATTAATAATTAAAATTAATTCAAAAATTGATTTAGTATCTGGAGTTAACTTTTTATTTGAATCAAAATATAAAATTGATAATTCAATAATAAAAAATATTTTAGATACATTAGCACAAAAATATGATGCAATTATTATAGACACATCTTCAGAAACCTATTTAGATTATACAAAAGAAATTATGAAGCTATGTAAATTTAATATTTTTATTTCAGGGGCAAATTTATTAGAAATTGCAAAAACAAAAAAATTATTAAATATATATGTGAATAACTGGAATATACCAAGAAAAAATTTTAGTATATTATTTAATAAATATGATTTTAATTCCATAGATTTTTCTATATTAAAAAATATATTTTTAGAATTTAATATTATAGGAAAATTATCTGCTAATTCAAATTATAATTTAGTAATTAATAAAAATAAATCAGGAAAATTAAATAAAAGATTACAAAAGGAATATTTAATAATATACAAAAATCTGATAAAAAATAAATTTTAGATTTTTTATTAATAAAAATTTTTACTATTAAAAACAAATTTAAAATTTATAAAAAAAGTAAAAATAAAATTAATAATAAAATATTTAAAAAAATAATAAAAAAATAAAAATTAAAAGGAGACCTAAATATGGAAGATTTATTAAAAGAACAAACCAAACAAATAAATCAAGAAGTAGAAAAAAGTGAATTAGTTACAGTAGAAAAGCAAAATGGCTTTTTAAATTCTAGTATAGGAAAAATAGTAAATACAGCTATTGATTTAGGATTAAGATGGATATTACCAGATTTTGTTGAAAATCAAATAATTGATATAAAAAACGGATTACTAGAAGGTGGATTAAAAGAGGGAATAAATAAAACAATTGAAAATGGAATTGAATTAGGAAAAAGTGTAACAGGAATATTTACAGGAAAATTTGAAAATATTTCACAAGCACAAAATGCAATAAAAAATGGCGGAATTATAGACGGAGTTTCTAATGCAATAGATTCTGCCTTAACTGCTGGCACAAAAAAAGGTTGGATACCAAGAAATGTAGCAAGCTTAATAAGGCAAGGAAAAAACGTAATATTAGATAACATAAGTACAAACATAGAAACAGAATTTGTAAATCAACTAAATAATGTAGAAAAGTTAGGAAAATATGAAAACAATTGGCGCAGTTATTATAATTCTAAAGACTTTGATGGAATGGAAAGAGAATACCAGAAAATAAAAGATAAATTAAAAGAATTATTGCCATTAGAAACAACTATAAAACAGGCAAGAGAAATTGAAAACATACATTTACTTATAAAAAATAATGGTCACGATTTTAATTTAAGTGAAGAGCAACTAGAATTAGCAGGATTATTAACTAATTAAAATTTATATTTACAAAATTTGCTTGCATATTTTTGAGTGTTTTAGTATAATAAACGAGTAAAGAAAACAAGAAAAGAGGTATAAAAATGGAAGCAAATGAGCAAAAAAGAAATGACGGAAAAATAGTAGAACGTGACATAGAAAAAGAAATGCGTACAGCTTATATTGACTATGCCATGAGTGTTATTGTATCTAGAGCACTTCCAGATGTAAGAGATGGTTTGAAACCAGTACATAGAAGAATTTTGTATTCTATGTATGAAGATGGAATTACATCAGACAAGCCATACAGAAAATGTGCAAATACAGTAGGTTCTGTTTTAGGAAGGTACCATCCACATGGAGATTCTTCTGTATATGATGCTATGGTTAGATTAGCGCAAGATTTCACACAACGTTATCCTTTAATTGACGGACACGGAAACTTTGGTTCTGTTGACGGCGATAGTCCAGCCGCTATGAGGTACACAGAAGCAAGAATGGCTAAAATTGCAGAAACAATGCTTACAGACATAGAAAAAAATACAGTAAATTTTATGCCAAACTATGATGATAGATTGCAAGAACCAACTGTACTTCCTTCAAAAATACCAACATTATTAATAAATGGTTCATCTGGTATTGCAGTAGGAATGGCAACTAATATTCCACCACATAACTTAACAGAAGTAATAAATGGAAT
>CANQCT010000024.1 GCA_947589835.1 uncultured Clostridia bacterium | reverse complement strand
TTTGATGTATTACCTAAAAAAGAAGTTATTCTTTTAAAGAAAGAAATGGAAAAACTAGAAAAAAATCTTGGTGGAATTAAAAATATGGAAGAACTACCAGGTGTTATGTTTATAGTTGATCCTAAAAAAGAAAGAATAGGAATATTAGAAGCTAAAAAATTAGGTATTCCAGTTATAGGTTTAGTAGATACAAACTGCAACCCAGAAGAACTAGATTATCCTATACCAGGAAATGACGATGCAATTCGTGCAGTTAAATTAATAGCAGACTGTATGGCAAATGCAGTTATAGAAGGAAAACAAGGTGAATCTATGGAAACAGTAGAAGAACCTGCAAACGAAGAAACTACAGAAGCAACAGACATAGAAGAAGTAGTAGAAGCAGTAGAAGAAGTAGAACCAGAAAGCGAAGAAGTAAAAGAGTAAAAAACAAAAAAAGCTGATGTATCTTATCCTAAATACTAAAAGGAAAAAAGGTACATCCTTTTTAAGAAAAAGGAGGATTTTTTTATGATTACAGCTGAACAAGTAAGAATGCTTAGAGAAAAAACAGGTGCAGGAATGATGGACTGCAAAAAAGTATTAACTGAAACAAATGGAGATGAAGAAAAAGCAATTGAATTATTACGTGAAAGAGGAATTGCTAAAGCTGCAAAAAAATCAGATAGAATTGCAGCAGAAGGTTTAGTAACAACTTATGTTACAGAAGACCATAAATTAGGAGCCATAGTAGAAGTAAATGCAGAAACAGACTTCGTAGCAAAAAATGAAGAATTTAGAAGTTTTGTACAAGATGTTGCAAAACAAGTAGCTGTTAAAAATCCAGCAACAGTAGAAGAATTATTATCACAAAATTCAATTAACGAGCCAGATAAAACAGTTCAAGATGTATTAACAAATAAAATTGCTACAATTGGCGAAAATATGTCAATCCGTAGATTTGAAAGATTTGAAACACAAAACCTAATAGAAAGCTATATACATGGCGATGGAAAAATTGCTGTTTTAGTTGAATTAGAAGGCGGAAATAGCGAACTTGCAAAAGATATATGTATGCAAATAGCAGCAGCAAGACCAGAATACTTAAACAGAGAATCAGTTCCACAAGACCGTGTAGAACATGAAATGGAAATTTTAAAAGCACAAGCTGTTAATGAAGGAAAACCAGAAGCAGTTGCTGAAAAAATAGTACAAGGTAGAATTGGAAAATTCTATGGCGAAATATGCCTACTAGAACAAGACTTTGTAAAAGATCCTGACCAAAAAGTTGGAAAATTAGTAGAAAGCAAAGGCGCTAAAGTAGTTAAATTTGCAAGATTTGAAAAAGGCGAAGGACTACAAAAAAGAGAAGAAAACTTCGCAGAAGAAGTTGCAAAACAAATTAACGGTTAGTTAAAATAGTTATTTAATTATATCAAAGCTTAAATAGTACTATTTTTCGCAGTTTTGAGAGGTCCCGTTCTGACATTGCTTCTTTGAGCCCACTTCTGCAACGGGCATTTGAAAAACAAGAAAACTAGTACTATTTAAGCAAGTTAACTAATACCACTAAATAAAAATAGTATTATATTATTAATTTAAAAAAATAATATAATACTATTTTTGTTTCAATAATATAACAGCTGTATTTCTAAAATATTTCAAAAATATTACAAAATTATGTAAAAAAACTTGTTAAAAAAAAAGTAATATGATATATTTATACTAAAATAAGCCAAATGAAAGGCGGGGGTTTTGTGATAGAAAAAAATGAAAATATAGAAAACACTGATGAACAGAAAAATGCAGAAAGAAACCAAGAAGAATATAAAAAAACTATTTTAGTTGTAGATGACGAAAAAAGAATTGTAGATATTTTAGTATACAATCTACAAAAAGAAGGATATCAAACTTTAGAAGCAAATGACGGCGAAGAAGCTATTAGAATTGCAACAGAAAAGAAGCCAGACCTTATTTTACTAGACATTATGCTTCCAAAAGTAGATGGACTAACTGTATGTAAAAGACTTAAAGCTATATTAAATGTTCCTATATTAATCCTATCTGCAAAAGATGAAGAAATAGATAAAATTTTAGGTTTAGAATTAGGCGCAGATGACTACATTACTAAGCCATTTAGTGTACGCGAACTAGTAGCCAGAGTAAAAGCAAACCTAAGAAAAGTTGATGCAGCATCTCAAAGCACAGAAAGTGATCAAGAAGCACAAAAAGAAGCAAACATTATTGAATTAGGCGATTTAGTAATTAATGTAGAAAAATTTGAAGCTAGAGTTAGAGGAAAAGTTATAGACCTAACCTTAAGAGAATTTGAAGTTTTAAGATACTTAGCAAAACAACCAGGACAAGTAGTAACCAGAGAAATTTTACTAGAAAAAGTATGGGGATATGAATACTATGGAGATATTAGAACAGTAGATGTTACAGTTAGAAGAATTAGAGAAAAAATTGAAAAAGATACAGCAGCACCAAAAATTCTAATTACAAAAAGAGGAGTTGGCTACTATTTAGCTAACCCTTAAAGGATATTAATTTGAAAGAAATATAATCTTTCATTCCTATTTATGCCTTTGAGCAATGTGAGGAAGGGAATGGACATTTAAAATGATAAAAAGTATACAAACGAAAATTATATTAATCTTTTTTATATTAGGTATAATTGTAATTAGTACTCTTTCATTTATTCATATTGCAATGCTAGAGCAAATAGCAAAACCACTTGAACAAATGCAAGAAACATATAATTTAATAGAAGCACAAATCGCTCAAACTAAAGTAATTACAGTAATTGCTATTGGCGTATTTGCAGTTATTACTTTACTTGTGGGCTATTTTGTGTCAAAATCTGTTGTTAAACCAATTAACATATTAATACAAAATGCAGAAAAAATAGCAAAAGGTGAAGAAATAGAAATAAAAGAAACTGGTAAGAAAAAAACACAAATAGATGAATTAGTTAATGCCTTTAGCTTAATGACAAAAGAACTAAAGCAAAACCTAAACGAAATGGGAAAACAAAAAAAGCAAATAGAAACTATATTACTTCATATGACAGATGGAATTATTGCATTTGATATGGAAGGGAAAATTATTCATATAAATCCAGCAGCAATAGAATTACTAAACCTAAGTAAACAAGAAGAAAACTTTAATCAAATATTTAATAAATTACAATTAGATATAAATCTAGAAAAAATAGTGTATTTAGAAAACTGGACAACATCAGAGCAAAGACTAAATATTGGCGAAAAATATGTTAATCTTCTTTTTGCACCATTTAAAGACGAAAACGATAAACCAGCAGGAGTAATTGTTGTAATACAAGATATTACAGAACATGTAAAACTAGACAATATGCGAAAAGAATTTGTAGCAGATGTTTCTCACGAACTAAAAACACCTATTACTTCTATTATGGGCTATGCCGATACTTTGCTAGAAAGTGAATACGATAAAGAAATGCAAACAAAATTCTTAGAAGTTATTAGCTCAGAAGCAAGAAGAATGGCAAAACTTGTAACAGATTTATTAATACTTTCTAGGTACGACAATAAAAAAGTTATAAAAGAAGAATCTGAATTTGACCTAGGCGATTTAACTAAAAAATGTATAGAAAGACTAAGATTTGAAATAGAAAAAAAATCGCATAATGTAGAATGCTTTGTTACAGCCAATGTTCCGCCGGTTCGTGCAGATAAATATGGAATAGAAAGAGTTATTTTGAATATTATTTCAAATGCTATCAAATATACAAAAGAAAATGGAACAATCAAAGTATATGTAGGCTTTGTGTATAATGATGCATACATAAAAGTAATAGATAATGGAATAGGAATTCCAGAAAAGGATTTATCTAGAATTTTTGAAAGATTTTATAGAGTAGATAAAGCAAGAACTCGTGAAATGGGTGGCACAGGACTACGGACTTTCAATTGCAAAAGAAATATTAGACCAAAATAATGGAAGCATAGACATCAAAAGTGAAGCAGGAAAAGGTACAGAAGTAGTAATTAGAATACCTGCCAAAAAATAATATGAGAAAGATTAAATAAAAAAAGCAACATAAATATAAAATAATAAAAAATAGTATAAAAAAGAATAATGTTAAAAAGATAACTCCAGAAATAATAACGTTAGAAAAAATAGCGTTAAAATAATAATATTAAATACAAATAACATCATAGAAAGAAGGAAAAAGTAAAATCATGAGCGATAAATTAAAAAACATATTGGAATGGATTTTTTGTTTTGTTATAGCATTTGTTTTAGCTGTTGTAATTAAATACTTTGTAGGAACACCAACTATTGTTAAACAAGAATCAATGGTTCCAACATTACAAGAAGGACAAAGACTTATTTTAAATAGATTATTTAGAACAACACATCAAACTCCTAAAAGAGGAGATATTATTACATTTGAAGCACCTAGCAAAAAAGGCTATACAGTAGCAGAAGGAATTGATCCACAAAGTCCTGTTGCTGTATATGAAAATGAACCAACAGGGATATGGTCAAAATTTAGCTACTATGTATTAGAAATAAACAAAGAAAGCTATATAAAAAGAGTTATAGCACTTCCAGGCGAGCACGTAAAAATTGAAAATGGAAAAGTATATATTAATGGAGAAGAACTGCAAGAAGACTATTTAAGAGAAGGCTTAGAAACACCACAAAAAACAGGTAGTGGAAACATAGCATTTAGTGATTTCACAGTACCAGAAGGCTGTGTATTTGCTATGGGAGATAACAGAACAAGATCTACAGATTGTAGAGAATTTGGCTGTATTCCAATAGAAAAAATAGAAAGCAAAGTATGGCTACGCTTTTGGCCTTTAAATTTATGGGGAAAAGTTTAAAAATATGCTAAATAAGAATTAAAAGTAGGTAAATATAAAAAATTAATATCAGCAAAAAATTATAAATAAAAAAGCAAAAAAATTATAACTAAAAAAAGCAAAATGATTATAAATAAAAAAGCATAAAATGTTATGAAAATTCACAACTAAAATAATAAATTTAGGAGGCACAAAAAGTGGCTTTTGAAACCATAATAGGCAATGAAAAAATAAAACAGTTATTAACAACATGGGTAATGGAAAACAACTTAGTTCATAGTTACCTATTTATACGGAGAAAGTGGAATTGGAAAAAAGCTATTTGCCACAGAATTTGCAAAAATGATACTTTGTATGCAAGAAAATAAAAGTGAATGTACTTGCAAATCTTGTATACAATTTGCAAGTAACAACCATCCTGATTTTATGAAAATAGAACCAGAAGATGGAAAAACAATTAAAATAGAGCAAATAAGATATATGCGGAGAAAAAATAGCAGAAAAGCCAATTACCTCTTCAAAAAAAGTATACATTATTAATGAAAGTGAAACTATGACAAGAGAAGCCACAAATGCCTTATTAAAAACATTAGAAGAACCACCAGAATATGCAGTAATTATTTTAATAACATCTAATGAAAGTAAACTGCTTGCAACAATAAAATCACGTTGTATGAAAGTTAATTTTATGCCAATTTCAGATAAGCAAATTGAAAACTACTTAAAACAAAATAATTTAAGCGAAAACATTACCAAAGCAATGATACAAAGCTGTAATGGAAGCATAGGAAAAGCACTTAAAATAGAAGAAGAAAAAGAAAAGTATATTCAAATAGAAGAATTAGTGCAAAATATGAAAAAACAAGATATTACTGAAATATGGAAAGGGGCACAAGTTCTATACGATGCAAAAGAAAACATTATTCCATTACTAGAATATATGATAATAATATTTTATGAATTATTAAAAAAAGAAGATAAAATATGTTATGCAAATGGAATACAAATAATAGAGCAAACAAAGCAAAGAATTTTAGCAAATTCCAATTATGATATGTCAATTGACAATATGCTATTAAAATTATGGGAGGAATTATTTTGAAAAATATCATAGGAGTTAGATTTAGAAAGCCAGGAAAAGTATATTTTTTTGATCCAGACAACTTAGAAATACAAAAACAAGATAAAGTAATAGTAGAAACTACTATGGGGCAAGAAATGGGAGAAGTAGTAATTGCTAAAAAAACAATTATGGAAGAAAACTTAGCTACTCCTTTAAAAAAAGTTATTCGTGTTGCAACACCAAAAGACATAAAACATGATGAAGAAAATAGGCAAAAAGAAAAAGAGGCTTTTAAAATCTGTGAAGAAAAAATAAAAAAATATAAATTAGACATGAATTTAACAGAAGTGGAATATAAATTTGATAATAGCAAAATTTTATTTTATTTCACAGCAGATGGTAGAATAGACTTTAGAGAATTAGTAAAAGAATTAGCATCAATTTTTAGAACAAGAATAGAATTAAGGCAAATTGGTGTAAGAGATGAAGTAAAAAGAATAGGTGGAAATGGAGTTTGTGGAAGAGAACTTTGCTGTTGTTCTTTTTTAGGAAATTTTGAAACAGTATCTATAAAAATGGCAAAAGAGCAAAATGTTTCATTAAATCCATCTAAAATATCTGGAAACTGTGGAAGACTTATGTGTTGCTTAAAATATGAGCAAGATGTGTATGAAGATAAATTAAAAAGACTACCTAAAATAGGTGCTATTGTTAAAACAGCAGATGGTCAAGGAACAGTTGAATCAATTGAAACTTTGAAAGAAATTGTAAGAGTAAAATTCAAAGATGGAGAAGATACATTTTATAAAAAATACCCAGCATCAGAAATTAAAATTATTAAAAATATAGGAAAAGAAGAACTTGACCCAGAAGAAAGAGAACACCAAAAAGAACTAGAAGAATTAGAAAAACTAGAAAAATTAGATAAAGTAAATGATGATGATATCTAATAATATAATATAGTAAAATAGGGAAAAAATTTACTAAAACTAAAGTAACATAAAACGTAGCAGTGAAAGGTGGTGAAAAATATGGCATATAAAATTACAGAAAAATGCATTGGATGCGGAGCATGCGCTGCAAATTGCCCAGTAGGATGTATTTCACAAGGAGATAGCAAATATGAAATAGATCCAAATTCTTGCATAGAATGTGGAACTTGCGCAGGAGTTTGCCCAGTTGGAGCACCAGAACCAAATAATGATTAATAAATAAACTAAAAAAAGAGGGGCACTAAATTGAACATATTCTACTTTTGTAGTTTAGTTCAATATTAGTTACCCTCTTTTTTGCTAACAAAATTATGCCAGCATTTGGAGATATTACCTAAAATTTTTTTAGTTTGCCCTATTGTGAGCACACTTTTTTTGCTTCATTTTGATGGTTTCTTTGTTTCCGTGCATTCCAACAGGCTCTAATCTCAAAGGATAAAGAGCTTTCCTTATAGCCGAATGGCTGTAAGGAACAGGGTTGAAACAATTGCTCTTACCGTTCCACACTTCGTGAAGCGGCATTGGCACTTCCAAAACCTGATTTTTGGAAAAATCAAAGTCTTTTATGGCCGGCCAAAGTTCCCTCAAAAGCAAAGCGCTTGTTGGACTCCGTTCTAATTTTTTTAAAGCGGATTCCAAGCTGAGTTTAGAGTCCATAGCAATAACCTCCTATAAAGATTTATAATACTATTATAGCACAAAAAGCAATAAAATGAAATAGTAGAACATTATATAGTTACTAGTTAACGGCTTTATAGTTAACCTGCTTAGAAATAGTACTAGTTTTCTTGTTTTTCAAATGCCCGTTGCAGTAGTAGGCTCAAAGAAGAATATTCAGAACGGGACCTCTCAAAACTGCGAAAAATAGTACTATTTCTAAGCTTTAATGTAATTATAACTATTAACTAGTTACTTTATATAGTTATTAGTTAATAGATTTATAGTTAACTTGCTAGAATAGTACTAGTTTTCTTGTTTTTCAAATTGCCCGCCAAAGGAGTCAAGTTCAAAGAAGAAATGTCAGAACGGGACCTCTCAAAACTGCGAAAAATAGTACTATTCTAGCGATTACTATAACTAGTAATTTTATAAAAATAACACGCTAATGTGAAATAAAATGGAATAAATTGGAAAAACAAAATGAAGCAAATAAATTGACTACAAGGCAAAATAGCACTATAATTATATTATAAGTGAAAAGAAATTTTCACTTAAAAATTATCATTGCACTTCATCAAGATGGATAACATTAAATAAATAATTAAGCCATCTGATGTTGCAAACTACTCTTAATATTATAAAGAGACAAATTGACTCTTAAATCTCCACTCTTTATAATAGCTAAAAGGTGTGATTGAACTAGTTATTCATCACACCTTTTTAGTTTTTTTATTGCTTTTTCGTTACAATTCACAGCCTTAAAATTAGCCGCCACGCGCCCATAAAAGTTAAAAAGCATCTACTCCTTGTTACTCATTTCTTCTAATGCTAAAAGAGCTTCCCAACGCTTATCTACTTCTTTTTGGAATTCTTCAATCATCCACTCATTACCAGGTTTAAACATATGCTTAAATCTTTTTTGAGGTCTTAAAAATTCTTCAATAGGTAGCTTTTTAGCAGGTTTATATGTAATTTTATACTTTCCATTTTCAACTTCATATAAAGGCCAGTAACATGTTTCAACAGCTAATTTGTTAATTTCCATTAACATATCTGTTGGATATCCCCAACCTCTAGGGCAAGGAGATAATACATTTAAAAAGCATGGACCCTCTGTATAAATTGCCTTTTCAGCTTTTTCATACAAATCTTTAAAATTCATATAGCCAATAGTTTGTGCAACATAAGGTAAATGATGTGCTACCATAACCTCTGTTAAATCTTTTCTAGACTGCATTTTTCCTGGAATTACACTGCCAGCAGGAGAAGTAGTAGTATCTGCAAATTTAGGAGTTGCAGAAGAACGTTGAATACCAGTATTCATATAAGCACCATTATCATAACATACATAAACCATATCATGACCTCTTTCCATAGCACCAGAAAGAGCTTGAATACCTATATCATAAGTACCACCATCACCACCAAAAGTAATAAATTTAGTAGTTTGATTTTCAGGAAGTTTACCCTGTCTTTTTAATGATTTGTAAGCAGCCTCAGCACCTGCGCAAGTAGAAGCAGCATTTTCAAATGCACTATGTATAAAAGAATCTGTCCAAGCAGTATATGGATAAATAAAAGTAGAAACCTCCATACAACCAGTAGCATTACTAATAACTGCATGATCTTCTGACTTTAAAGCTCTTAAAACCATTCTTGCAATAGGAGGAGCACCACAACCAGCACACATCCTATGACCGAGCTGTAAATCTAGATGGCTTATTTGCCATAACTTCTTTCAAATTATATGCCATTTTTCATTCTCCTTTCTTACTTTCTTAATCCTACATAACGATAAGGATTATCTATATTTCCTGTTTTTGCAACATCTTGTAAATAACTATATACTTCTTCAATATCTTTAGAAGTAGTATCTCTACCACCAATACCATATACATAGCTAACAGCAGGTACTTGTTTTTTAGCAACATATAAACTAGAAGTAACATCTTCAAATAAAGCACCACCTGCAGCATTTAAAGAATCTGCCTTATCCATAATTGCTACAGCTTTTAAATTTCCAAGGGCCTCAGCTATTTCTTCAGCAGGGAATGGTCTAAATACACGAACTTTAACCATACCAGCTTTAACACCGTTATTTCTTAAAGAATCTACTACATATTTAGTAGTTCCAGCAGTTGAATTCATACAAACAACTGCAATTTCAGCATCTTCCATTCTATATTCTTCAAAAAATGAATACTTTCTACCAGTCATTTTTTCAAAATCTTTTGCAACTTCAAGAATTACTTTTTTAGCATTTCTCATAGCTTCAGCTTGTTGATATTTATGCTCAAATAAATAATGTTGAACATCTAAAGGACCAATAGCAATAGGTTCTTTTGCATTTAGTAAATAATGCTCTGGCTTATATGTTCCTACAAATTCTTTTACTTTATCATCTTCAATAAGCTCTATATTCTCAATAGAATGAGATGTAATAAAACCATCTTGACACACCATTAAAGGAAGTAAAACATCCTTATTTTCTGCTATACGGTGAGCCATAATTAAATTATCATAAGCCTCTTGATTATTTTCAGAAAATAGCATTATCCAGCCACTATCACGAACTCCCATTGCATCAGAATGATCATTGTGAATATTTAGTGGGCCAGAAACAGCACGGTTAACCAAGCTCATAACAATAGGAAGTCTTAAACTAGAAGCAATGTAAATCATTTCCCACATATAAGACAAACCATTTGCAGAAGTAGCTGTCATAGCTCTTGAGCCTGCAGCCTCTGCACCAATACAAGCACTCATAGCACTATGCTCACTTTCAACAGCAACAAATTCAGTATCAACTACACCATTACTAACAAAAGTAGAAAAATACTGTGGTATTTCTGTTGAAGGTGTAATAGGAAATGCTGCAACAACATCAGGATTAATCTGTTTCATAGCAGTAGCAGCAGCTTCATTTCCACTTAATCTTTCTCTAATTCCCATAATTTTTTATTTACGCTAGTTTATTTGGGACAGACCCTTTTTCCCTTTTTGGGGAATTTGGGACAGGTCACGCAACTAGCATTTCTCCTTTCTATAATATATTTTATTCTCCTTCGTCGACCATTTCTATTGCTTTAAATGGGCAAACTTTTGCACATACTCCGCAACCTTTGCAATAGTCAAAATTAAAATCTTCACGCTTTCCTTCTTTGTTTACAGGAATAGCATCTTCAGGGCAAACAGGAAAACATAAACCACATTGCGTACACTTTTCACTCAAATAAACAGGTTTAATACTTCTCCAGTCACCGGTTTTAAATTCTAAAGCATTACCAGCTTTATAAATATTTCCACCAATTGTCATTTCTGACGCCGGTGTATCTTTGTTAATCATTTTAAACTCCTTTCTGTCGCTTTGGGGACGTTTCTTTAAGTGACACTTTGTCGCTTTTGGGACACATGTTGTTTAAATAAATTCTTCAAAGCGATACTTTTATTTTTGTCGTTTTATATTAATACGACACATATTATTAAATAATTTTTTCTAAAATATTAGTTAATTTCAGCTAAAGCAAGTTCTAAAGCCTTCATATTTCCCTCAATTACTTCTGGCTTTTTAGCAAACTTATGAGCAAAAGAACCCTTCATATCTTCTAAGAATTGCTTTTCATCCATAATACCTGAAACTTTAACAATAGCTGCAAGCATTGGAGTATTTGGAAAATATTTTCCAAGTGCTTCAATTGATATTTTTCTAGCATCAATAGTGTAGATGCTACCATTATAATTAGGTAATAATTTTTTAATTTCATCTTTAGATTTTGTTGTATTAATAATAATAGCGCCATCTTCTTTTAAACCAGCTGTTACGTCAACTGATTCAAGCAAAGTATCATCAACAACTACAACGTAATCTGGTTCATAAATATTACTATGAATACGAATTGGCTCATTACTAATACGATTGTAGGCAGTAATAGGAGCGCCCATTCTTTCTGGACCATATTCAGGGAAACCTTGAATATATTTTCCAGTGTTAAAAGCAGCATCGGCTAATAAAAGTGAAGCTGTTTTTGCACCTTGGCCACCTCTACCATGCCATCTAATTTCAATTAAATCTTTCATAGGTAGATTTACCTCCTTTTAATTTTTTCAAGTTAATTTTATTCTTAAATAAGTTTGATGTCAAGCAAATTAAGAAATAAATATGAAGCATTTTACTAGCATAGTTAACCAGCTTAAATAGTACTAATTTTCTTGTTTTTCAAATGCCCGTTGCAGAAGCAAACTCAAAGAAGAAAGGTCAGAACGGGACCTTTCAAAACTGCGAAAAGTAGTACTATTTAAGCTTTAATGCAATTATGACTATTATTTGAAAAGTAAAAACAAATTAAAATAATTGTAAAAAAATAAAAAAATGGATATAATAAAAACATAAAATTATAAAAAAATAAATAGTAAAACAAACATACAAAAATAAGTGCTAAAGATAAACGTAAAAGAAAGGGAAAAATAAATGTTAGATATTTTACAAATTGCGAATAAAATAAAAAATGAAGGCGGGACCTTGTATTTAGTAGGTGGAGCAATACGAAATAAACTTTTAAACATACCCATAACAGACGAAGATTACTGCGTTACAGGTTTTTCAAAAGAAAAGTTTCAAAAAGTATTTCCTGAAGCCAAAATTCAAGGAAAAGACTTTCCAGTTTTTATTATAGAAAATAAAGAATTTGCACTAGCAAGAAAAGAAAGAAAAAGCGGAGTAGGTCATAAAGCCTTTGAGTTTTTTACAGATGAAAACATTACAATTGAAGAAGACTTAGCAAGGAGAGACTTAACCATAAATAGCATTGCACAAAATGTATTAACTAAAGAACTAATAGATCCATTTGGCGGAGTGCAAGATATAAAAGATAAAATTTTAAGAAATACTACAAATGCTTTTAAAGAAGACCCCTTAAGAGTTTACCGTACTGCAAGATTTGCAGCAACCCTTGAATTTACAGTAGATAGCGCTACTACTAAATTGATGAATTCTTTAAAAAATGAATTAAATACTTTGTCAAAAGAGCGAGTATTTGTAGAATTAAAAAAAGCGTTAGCAAGTAATAAACCATCAATTTTTTTTGAAACTTTAAAAAATGCTGAAGTATTAGAAATACATTTTGAGGAAATATTAAATTTAATAGGGAAAATTCAGCCAGAAAAATATCATCCTGAAGGAGATAGTTATAATCACACCATGATTGTAGTAGATAATAGTGCAAAGCTAACAAATAACTTAGAAATTAGGTTTAGTGCTTTAGTGCATGATTTAGGAAAAGGAACTACTCCAAAGAAAATTTTACCACACCACTATGCACACGATTTAAGAGGAGTAGAATTAGTACAAAAAATGGGAAATAGAATAGCTCTTCCAAATTCATGGGTTAAATGTGGAAAAACAGCTTGCAAATGGCATATGAAGGCAGGAATTTTTGAACAAATGACACCATCTAAAAAAGTAGATTTAATAGAAAATGTTTCAGCATCCATCCTCGGACTAGAAGGCCTAAAAATAGTAGTTGCATGTGATAAAGCAAGAAATAATTTACAAGAAACATTAAATTCCATTACATTCGAAAAAATAGGAAAACAATGTTTATCAAACATAAATGGAGAATATATTAGGCAAAAATATCCAAATATAAGTGGTGAAGAGTTTGGAAAAAAGTTACACGAAGAAAGAGTAAAATGGCTTAAAAGTAATTGACAATAAACTGTTTTTCAATTATTATATAAATAATAAAATTTACATTAATTTTTCTTATACAATCATTTATTTAATGTAAATTAATGCAATTTAATTCAAAAGAGTAAATTAATTTTAAAGTAAAAATGCAAATTAAATTCAGCGTAATTTTAAATTGCAAAATTGATTGTAAATATTAATATAAGGACTAATTCAAATGAAGAATTTTTTTAAAAATGAAAAAGGTGCTATGACAGTTTATGCAGTAACCACTATTATTGTATTTATTTTTGCATTAGGTGCAGTTCATTATAGTGCAGTAAGTGTAAGGAAAAATCAACTTCAAACAATGCCGAAAATAAAAGAAGTATATGAAAAATATTTAAGCAGTAAATATGACATTTATGAAGCTGAAGTAGAAAAAAGAAGAGATAAAGTAGCTCCAACAATAGATATAGCATTAAGTGCACAAACTGTAAAAGTAGGAGACACTGTAACTGCAACAATAACTATAAATGATAATAAAGATAGATTAGATACCAGCAATTGTTCTTACACTTGTAGTGGTAGCAGTGGTGCCTTTTCAGGAACACTTTCTGCAGGAGAAAATACTGTACAAATAAGTTGCACTGCTGTTGGAACTTACTCTATAACTGTGTATGCATCAGATTTAGATAAGAATTCTGCACAAAGTACTTCTAGTATTACAGTAACTGAACAATAAATAATAAGAAATTTATATTAGTTAACGAGTAATCAGCTTAAATAGTACTAGTTTTCTTGTTTTTCAAATTGCCCGTTGCAGAAGCAAGTTCATAGAAGTAACTCAGAACGGGACCTCTCAAAACTGCGAAAAATAGTACTATTTAAGCTTTAATGTAATTATAATATTATATACTAGTCGTACTTTTAATATTTTTTGGCGTAAACATTGATTTTTAACCAATTTTCATATATAATATAGCTGTTAAAAAATTGCATTTTTAAAACATATTACTACCCAAATTTAAGGAGGAAAAAACATGGGAGAAGTTATAGTTATTACATCAGGAAAAGGGGGAGTAGGAAAAACTACTACAACAGCAAATGTAGGTTCAGCTTTAGCATTAAGAAATAAAAAAGTAGTTTTAGTAGATACAGATATTGGCTTAAGAAACCTTGATGTTGTAATGGGGCTAGAAAATAGAATAGTATATGACATTGTAGATGTTGTTGAAGAAAAATGTAAATTAAGACAAGCCCTTATTAAGGACAAGCGTTTTGAAGAATTATTTTTACTTCCAGCAGCCCAAACTAGAGATAAAAGTGCAGTAAATGAAAAACAAATGAAAGAATTAGTAGAAAAACTTAAAGAAGAATTTGACTATGTTCTTATAGATTGTCCTGCAGGAATAGAGCAAGGATTTAAAAATGCAATAGCAGGAGCCAATAGAGCTTTAGTTGTTACAACAGCAGAAATATCAGCAATTCGTGATGCAGATAGAATAATAGGACTTTTAGAAGCTTCTGAAATTAAAAATCCAGAACTTGTAATTAACCGCCTAAGACCAAGTATGGTTAAAAAAGGTGAAATGATGGATGTAGAAGATATTGTTGATTTACTATCTATTGACTTAATTGGTGTTGTACCAGATGATGAATACATTATTACACAAACCAACAAAGGAGAGCCAGTAGTATCAAATCATAAAGCACCATCTGGAAAAGCATACATAGAAATTGCTAGAAGAATATTAGGTGAAAATATAGAAGTTACCATTCCAGGAGAAAAACAAGGATTTTTTACAAAAATAAAAAATCTTTTTAAAAGAAAATAGAATACAACTGCGGGAGGTAAGAAATGTTCGAAAACATTATAAAGTTCTTTAAAAAACTTGGAAAAAAAGAAAAAAAAGAAAGTTCTAACACTGCAAAAGAAAGATTACACTTAGTATTAATGCAAGATAGAGCAAATGTTTCAGCAGACTTTTTAGAATTAATGAGACAAGAAATTATAGAAGTAATAAAAAAATACATAGACATAGATGAAAAGGCCATAGATGTTAAGTTAACAAATAAAACAAATGAAGATGGTACAGTTGGTGCACCAGCTTTATATGCCAACATTCCAATTATTACAATAAAAAATGATGCTAGAAAATTAAATATAGAAAAGCCATCAGAAAACAAGGAAGAAGCACCAAAAAATGATGAAAAACCATTAGAAAGCAAAGATGAAGCTTCAAAAGAAAATGAAAAATCATCAGAAAACAAAGAAGAAACACCAAAAAATGATGAAAAATCATCAGAAAGCAAAGAAGAAGCACCAAAAGAGGCTGGAAAATCATCAGAAAACAAGGAAGAAGCACCAAAAAATGATGAAAAGCCATTAGAAAACAAAGATGAAGCTTCGAAAGAGGATGAAAAATCATCAGAAAGCAAAGAAGAGCCAAAAGAAGATGAAAAATCATCAGAAAATAAGAAAGAATCATCAAAAGATAATACAAAGCCATTAACAACTGATTCAAAAGAAACAGAAAACCTAGAAGAACCAGCAAACAGCGAGGAGACGGTAAAAGAAGCCAAAGAAAATAAAGAAGAGTCACAAAACAAAGAGGAACAAAAAGAAAATTAAGAATAGGTTTGGTATGAAGAAAAAAATATTACGTAATATGGAGTGGGGAATTGTAGTATGCACAATATTGCTAATTGCAATAGGTTTAGTTGCACTGTTTTCTGCCACTCAAAATTCTGATTATGACGAATTAAAAAAACAAATAATGTGGCTTGCTATTAGCGTGCCAATTATAGTTATAATCATTTTAATAGATTATGAATTCTTTAATAAAATATCACCTGTAATATATGGACTTAGCATACTTTTGCTAATTGCAGTTTTATTTACAGAACCAATAAATGGTGCAACAAGCTGGTTTAGCATAGGACCATTTACATTACAACCATCAGAATTTGCCAAAATTGGAATAGTACTATTTTTAGCAGATATAATGGTAAAACTGCAAAAAAAAGATAAAGAAGAAATAAATAAATTTTGGAAATTAGGTATAATACTTATAACTGTTGCAGTGCCAGTGTTATTAATTATAAAACAACCAGACTATGGTACAGCACTTGCATTCATTTCAGCGCTAATTTTTATGCTATTTGCAGGTGGAATTAGTAAAAGATACATTTTTATTTCTATATTATTAATAGTTATTCTACTTCCAACCGCATACTTTTTCATTTTACCTGAACATGCAAAAACAAGAATTGACGTGTTCTTAAACCCAAACATTGATCCAAGAGGTGCAGGTTATAACATTATTCAATCTAAACTTGCAATAGGTGCAGGAGAAGCCTTTGGAATGGGCCTTTTAAAAGGAAACCAAACACAGCTAGGTTACTTATATCCAAAAACCACGGACTTTATTTTTGCTGTAATAGGTGAAGAAATGGGCTTTGTAGTAGCAGGAACGGTTATTTTGTTATATGTAATTCTTATTAGCAAAGCTGTGCATGTTGCTAAAACTGCAAAAAACGATTTAGGCTCATATACAGCAATAGGAATTGCAGGAATATTCTTTTTTCATATGATAGAAAATATAGGTATGACAATGGGCTTAATGCCAATTACAGGTATACCACTTCCATTTGTTAGCTATGGCGGTAGTTCATTATTAACAAACTTAATTTTAATAGCTATTTTATTAAACATTAGTGGAAGAAGGCAAAAAACAATATTTGTAAATTAAGAAGGAAAAATATGTACTTACACGAACTAAAAATAGGAAATGTTACATTAGAAAATAATATATTATTAGCTCCAATGGCAGGAATAACAAACCTGCCATTTAGATTAGTGTGCAAAGAATTTAGGCCACGGTCTAGTATGTACAGAAATGATAAGCAGTAAAGGCCTATACTATAATGACGAAAAAACAAAACAATTATTAAATATGGAAAATGAAAAAAGGCCAGTTGCAGTGCAAATTTTTGGGAATGACATACAAGCTATGAGTGCATCTGCAAATAAAGTAAGCAAAATAGCAGATATTATAGATATAAATATGGGCTGCCCTGCTCCAAAAGTAGTAAAAAATGGAGAAGGAAGTAAGCTAATGCTTGACCTAGAGCTAGCAGGAAGCATAATAGAAGAAGTTGTAAAATCTTCTAGTGTTCCAGTAACAGTAAAAATAAGAAAAGGCTGGGATAAAGAACACATTGTAGCAGTGGAGCTTGCAAAAATAGCAGAAGCAAAAGGCGCATCTTGCATTACAATACACGGAAGAACAAGAGATGAATTTTTTTCAGGAGAAGTAGACTTAAGTATAATTAAAAAGGTAAAAGAAGCAGTTTCAATACCAGTAATAGGAAATGGCAATATAAAAACTCCTGAAGAAGCACTAGAAATGTTTGAAAAAACTAATGTAGATGGAATAATGATAGGAAGGGGAGCAATTGGAAATCCGTGGATATTTAGGCAAATTATAGAATACCTAGAAGGAAAAGAAGTACAAGCTGTAACCAATAAAGAAAAATTAGATATAATTTTAAAACATATTGATTTGCAAGTACAATACTTAGGAGAAAATACTGGAATTAAAGAATTAAGAAAACATATGGCATATTATTTAAAAAACTTAAATGGAGCATCAGCTATTAGACAAAAAATTAATCAAATAGAAACAAAAACAGAATTAGAAAATAGCCTTATAGAATATTTTAATAATTTATGAATATGATTTTAAAGAATAGGATTGTTAATTTCCTATTCTTTTTTCATTATATTTTAAATAAAAAAATTAAAAATAGGAGGTAAATATGAAATTATTTTTAACTCAGATTTATACATTTATTGAAAGGACTGGTGAGTAATTATGAAATTAAAAAATAAAAAAATAATAATTATTTTAATACTAATTGCATTTATTATAACTTTATTAACTTTAATTAACTTTTTTTATAAAAAAGCTAATAAAAATTTAAATTTAGGAAATAATTTAAGTAACAAAACAAATCAAGAAATTGAAGAATATATTTTAAATATTAGCTCTTATGAAGCGGATATTGAAGTAGAAATACAAAGTAATAAAAATACCACAAAATATAAATTAAAACAAAGTTATGTAAGCCCAAACATAGAAAAGCAAACTGTTGAAGAGCCAAGCAATATACAAGGCTTGCAAACAGTTTACGATGGCAGTAAACTTACTATTACTAATACAAAACTAAACCTAAGCACAGTTTATGAAAATTACCCATACATTACAGATAACTACTTATGGTTAAATTCTTTTATTGAAGACTATAAAGCATCACAAAACCGTAAACTGTATGAAGAAGAAAATCAGCTAGTAATGGAAGTAAGCTTAGAAAAGAACCCATATATATCTTCTAAAAAACTATTTATTAATAAAAACGAAAGTAAGATTACAAAATTAGTAGTACAAGATAAGAACAAAAAAAACTTAGTTTACATATTATATAATGAGATAAAAATAAATAGTTTGAAAAAAGAGGAGGTATTAGCTTTTAAATTAAAGGAAGTTTCTGCTAAACAATATTAAAAATTATTATCTGCTCTTGCAACTATTGTTTTTATTCGCTAATCCTTAAAATATATCAAAACCCAAAATTAGGAGTGAAGAAAATGGTAGTAAAAAGAGGAGATATGTTTTATGCAGATTTAAGTCCAGTAGTAGGTTCAGAACAGGGAGGAGTAAGGCCTGTATTAATAATTCAAAATGATATAGGAAATAAACATAGCCCTACTGTAATTGCAGCCGCAATTACATCACAAATGGGAAAAAGCAAATTGCCAACCCATATTGAAATAGAACCAGAAAAAAGTGGTTTAAAAGCTGAATCTGTTGTATTAACAGAGCAAATTAGAACAATAGATAAAAGTAGACTAAAAGAAAAAATAGGGCATATAGATGATGAAAATATTATGTCACAAATTAATAATGCATTAGGAGTTAGCTTTGGAATTTATGAATAACAATGTAATATATAAAATTTACGAATAAAATGCAATGCAGTATATTGGTTACTATTCACAGCTAATTATAATTTTTAGAGTAGCCACTTGCTTCATTATATATGTTTTTTCGTGCTTTAGCCCTAGAAAAAACATATATAATACGCAAGCGACGTGGTGGATAATTTTAAGGCTGTGAATAGTAACGTATATTGCATTTATTTTTATCTAATAAAAAGTATTGCAAGTATTATTATGCCAAAAATTACACGGTATATTGCAAACCACTTGAAATCTCCTTTTTTCAAATAATTTAATAAAAATTTAATTACAAAAATTCCTACAATAAAACTTGCAAAAACTCCAACGAAAAATGGAATACTAAATACAAAATCTTTTGCCTTAAAAATTGTTGCAGCTAATACAATTGGAGCCGATAGCATAAACGAATAACGAGCTGCAGATTCTCTTTTTACACCCATAATTCTTGCAGTTGTCATTGTAACACCAGAACGTGAAACTCCAGGAATAAACGCAAGTGCCTGTGATAAGCCTATTAAAAAGGTTTGCTTTAAGGTCATATTTTCATAATCTGTAACAGACTTTGACTTTTTATCTGCTACGTATAATATAATACCCATAACAATTAAAGAAATTGCTATAATTAAAGGTGTAGTTAAAGCATCTTCTAAAAATTTATCTAATATAAATCCAATAATTCCTCCTGGAATTGTAGCCAAAACAATGTACCAAAACATTCTACCTTCTGTTGTTTTTTGCTTTTTCACTACTTGATTAAATCCACCCTTTATTAAGTTTAACCAATCTTTGAAAAAGTAAATTCCAATTGCTAAAAGTGTTCCAAAATGAAGAGCTACATCAAAGCCCTCAAAAGCCACATTAAAATCTGGATTATTTATCCAACCAAATATCCATGGTATTATTGCTAAATGCGCAGAACTTGAAATTGGTAATAATTCTGTTAAACCTTGAATTATTCCTAAAATTAATGATTGATATATTTGCATTTTATTTTCTCCTTTTCCTTTTTTTACTTTAGTTTATTCTATAATGTCTTCTAATAGTATAAATTTTATTATTTTTATGCTAATTTTTATTTTTGCCTTTAATGCGATGTAAAATTATTTTTGCTTTTCATCTCTATCTATTTGATTTTGCTTAGACTTTCTAATAATTTGTAAATCTTCACCACTTAAATTTTCTACCAACATACACATTTTAGTTAAGTGCTTATTTACCTTTGTTTCCTTTTTAGTTAGAACCTTTTTTATTTCTTGCTTTTCTTCTTCTACAACCTCTTGTGGAGGTGGAACATCTTCTTTAATAGGTGCAAATAGTGGATCCTTTTGCATTTGCTTATATGCTCTTGAATCTAACTGCACAGCAACATTCATATAATTTTTAGCTTGATCTTCATCACCTTTTAATAAAGAAATTTGTGAAAGATAGTAATATGAACCAGCTTCTAAATCATTTTGCTTTAAAGACTGCCTAAAATAATTTTCTGCCTCATCCAAATCTCCATATATTAATGCAATTTGCCCTAAATTTAGTTTAGCATTATATGCTAAAGAATTAACTTCTGCAGCCTTTTCATAAAACTCTTTTGCCCTTTGAAAATCATTCATCATAGTATATGTCATACCTAAGTTATAGTATATGTCAAAACTTCCAGGATGATAACGAAGAGAAGACATATACACAGAAGCAGCCTCTTTATATTGTTCTTGCTCAAAATAAATTTCACCTAATAAATTTGTAACTTTTTCATTTTCAGGAGTCCTTTTAATAATATCCTGAAGTATTGAAATGGCTTCCTCATTTTGCTTATTTTTATTTAATGCAACCGATAGCTGGTAATAATCATCAATATTTTGGCTTTTAAGTTCTGTTACTCTAATATATTCATTAACTGCTAAGTCATAATTTTCTTGCTTCATATAAATTTGTGCTAATAACTTATGTGCAATATAACTATTTTGATTTTTATTTAAAAAATTAGTTAAAATAGTTTTTGCTTTATCGGTCTTGCCAAACTTTTCTAAAATAGGAACTTCTAGAGAAATAATCAACTCAGAAAGTTCTACATTTTTAATTTTTTCCATTGCAAATAGTAAAATTGGTAAGATTATAGAAAGCAAATACATTATAAGCTTTAAAACCCAATGAAATGGAACTTTAAAAAATAGCTCTATAAAATTAATTGCAATTCCTATAAATTCTATTACTAACATATAAATATATGTTGTATCATTTTTTTTAATTAATTTTAAAAAGGTAATAGTAAATAGTGCAATTGCTATTGTAGTAAAAAATATTTTTTCAATCATAATTTTCCTCTTTATATAAACTTTTTATTATTTATGCTTGTAATAACTTATATTTTTATTACTCATTATTTAGCTTTATTTTAGAATATTATATATGCTTTAAAATTACTTAGAAAATTTTTCTTTGTAGCGATTCATACACTTTTCAATAATTTCCTCAGCTTCTTTTCTTCCAAGAATTTTATCAACAGATGTAGTTTTATTTTCCAATTGCTTATACACCTCAAAAAAATGCATAATTTCAGAAGAAATTTGTGCTGGTATTTCAGAAATATCTTGATATGTATTTAAAAAAGGATCTTGCTTACAAATAGCAATAATTTTTTCATCATATTCCTTTTCATCTGTCATAATTAACACACCAATTGGATAGCAATCTACTAAAGTTAGTGGCATAATTTCTTCTTGGCATATTACAAGCACATCTAATGGGTCATTATCATCTGCATACGTTCTTGGAATAAAACCATAATTAGCAGGATAATGTGTTGAAGTATATAACACTCTATCTAACCTAAGCATTCCAGTTTCTTTATCTAACTCATATTTATTTCTACCATTTTTGCTTATTTCAATTACAGAAACAAAACTATCTTTTTTAATTCTTTCATTTGAAATATCGTGCCATATATTCATCATTAAGATCTCCTTTTTTCTTTTGGTATTTTTAGGTACAACTCTTTGCATAAGTCTGGAAACTTTGCTCCATATAAATAGCCCAATGTTTGGCTTGTTAATAATTCATCTTTTATAGCTATTTTATTCCAGACCTTTTCTGTTGGAATTTTTTTATTTTCTTTAATATATTGCATTAATGCATCTATACTTTTTTGATAATATTGTTCATAATTTGACATCATAATAACCTCATATTTATTTTTACATATTTTATCATTATATGGTTTCTTAAGTCAATTATTTTCACAAACATTGCAATATTCAT
>CANQCT010000023.1 GCA_947589835.1 uncultured Clostridia bacterium | reverse complement strand
CTACTATTCAAAGTAATCCCTCAAATATATAAAATATAATTGGTAATTTCTGTAAGAGAATTATTTTACCCTAATAATTCCCTCATAAGTATTGACAAAAGGAGTATAGACAGTTATAATATTAAATGTATGAAAAACAAAAATTGAAATCCCACACGTAGAAGTGTAATTACTGAAGGGAGGGAAAATAAAAAATGTCAGAAGTTAAAGTTAATAATGGAAATATAGAAGATGCCTTAAAAAGATTTAAAAGACAATGCGCTAGAAATGGAGTATTGCAAGAGGTTAGAAAAAGAGAACACTATGAAAAACCAAGTGTTAAAAGAAAAAAGAAATCAGAGGCAGCTAGAAAAAGAAAATTCTAAGAAAATGGGGGGATTAAAAATTATTACAAATATAATTTTTAATCCTTTTTTGTCACTATCAAATCATTCAAGGAGGAAAAAACAATGTTAAAAGAAAAATTATTAGAAGACCTAAAAAATTCAATGAAAGAAAAAAATGAACTTAGAAAAAATGTAGTTCAAATGGTAAGAGCAGCAATCTTACAAGTAGAAAAAGATAAGCAAATACAAGTAACAGATCAGCAAATAGTAGAAATCATAGCAAAAGAAGCCAAAAAAAGAAGAGACTCTATTCCAGACTATGAAAAAAGTGGAAGAGAAGACCTAATAAATCAAATAAAACAAGAAATTACCATACTAGAAGAATATTTGCCAGCACAGCTATCACCAGAAGAAATAGAAGAACAATTAAAACAAATAATAAGCGAAATCGGTGCAAGTTCTATGAAAGATATAGGAATGGTAATGAAAACCTCAAAAGAAAAATTAGGTGCATCAGCAGATGGAAAAACTATAAACGAAATAGCCAAAAAACTATTAAGCTAATATAAAAAAATATTAAAATTAAATATTTATAAAAATAATATATTAGAACAATTGAATAATTCATCTATTTTATGTTAAAATAAAGAGGAGGACTCAACACTTGACTGAAGCATTATTAAATATAGAAAATATAAAAAAATATTTAGAAGAAAGAAATATATACTGGACAAAACATTGCTTAGACAGATTGAATCAGAGAAATATATCAATAGCTGATATAAAAACAGCAATAAAAAATGGAAAAATAATAGAATATTATTATGATGATTATCCTTACCCAAGTTGTTTAATATTAGGATATAATTTAAATAATAGAATATTACATATAGTATGTGGAATAAGCAATAATTTGCTACACATTATTACAGCATATTATCCAGATACTAATAAATGGGAAAATGATATGAAAACAAGGAGGAAAGAGTAATGGACTGTTTCTTATGTAAAGGAAACTTACAAGAAAGAAAAGTAAATTATGTAGTAGATTTAGAAAATACTATTATTATTATTAAAGGAGTTCCAGCAAAAGTATGTACTCAATGTGGAGAACAATACTTTGATGATGAAACAGCAGAAAATATTGAAAAAATTGTCAATCAATTAAAACAATTAGCAACAGAAGTAACAATTGTTAGTTATAAAGAAAACGTTGCGTAAAAAATAAAAAGCATAAAATCTTCAAATATAGGGATACTTTTTAAAGTACCCTATTAATTTTTGCAAAAAAGTAAAACAAGCTACCTCAAATAAAAAAACAATAATCAAAAAAACCAGCATCTTTTTTACCCAACATATTGAATAATTTTCCAAAAATAGATTATAATAAGAAAAAATCGGAAAGGAAGATAAACAAATATGAATTATCAAAAAGAACAAATAAAAAATGCCCTTACGCTACATCAAATCAACACAAAAAACTACAAAACCAACCTATATGCAGTCTTTTTAGCAACCCCATTAAAAAAAGAAAATGTAACCCTAGATGCCCTTTTAACAGCAGTATTAAGAAGAGGCACAAAAAACTTGCCAACCCAAGAACAAATAAGTAAAAAACTAGAAATGATGTATGGCGCAAGCTTTGACTGCGGAGTTGAAAAAACAGGGGACAACCATATAATGAAATTCTACCTAGAAACACTAAGCGAAGAACTTTTACCAAAACCAGAAAAACTAGTAGAAGAAAGCATAAACATATTGCTAGACATAGTATTAAACCCTTACACAGAAAACCAAGCATTCAAACCAGAATATGTAGAAAGCGAAAAGAAAAACTTAAAACAAATAATAGAAGCCAAAATAGATAACAAAAGTAAATACTCTTATGATAGATGCATTGAAGAAATGTTCAAAAATAAACCTTATGGGCTATATAAATACGGATATATAGAAGACCTAGAAAAAATCACTCCAGAAGAATTATATAAGTACTATCAAAACCTAATTCAAACTTGCAAAATAGATATATTCTGCTCAGGAACAATTGAAAAAAATAACATACAAGAAATAATAACAAAAAACGAAAACATTCAAAAACTACAAGCAAGAAAGCCAGAATATGTTATCAATAACGAAACAACAGAAATAAAAGAAAAACAAGAACCAAAAGTAGTAGAAGAAAGTATGCAAGTCACACAAGGAAAACTAGTTTTAGGCCTAGATATAAACTGCGCAGAAGAAAACTCTAGATTCATTGCATCAGTATATAACGCAATTTTAGGCGGAGGAGCAAACTCAAAACTATTTCAAAATGTGCGCGAAAAGCAAAGCCTAGCATACACTGCAAACTCTGGCTATATTAGAGTAAAAAATAGCATATTCATAAGATGCGGAATAGAAATTCAAAACTATCAAAAAACATTAAACACAATAAAAGACCAATTAAAAGATATGGAAAACGGAAACTTTACAGAAGAAGACATACAAAACAGCAAAGAACTTATTTTATCAGCAATAGAAGGAATTACAGAAGAACAAGACACAGAAATCACATATTATTATGGCCAAGAATTAGCAGACCGTTTCATTAGCATAGAAGAATATGCAAATAAAATCAAAGAAGTAAAAAAAGAACAAATTGTTAACTTAGCCAAAACAATTAATATAAACACAATCTACTTTTTAAAAGATTAAAAATTAAAAGAGTTTTGAAAAAATACAATAAACCCAAAACAATAAAATAAGCACAAAAATAAAAAAACAACTAAAAGATAGTACAAGAAAAAAGAGAGGAGGAATAGAAAACTAAAATAAAAGTTTTCTAAAAACAAAATGAAAATTGTAGAAAGTTCAAAAATCAAAGAAAAAGCATATATAGAAAAACTACCAAATGGATTAACTGTAATAATCATACCAAGAAAAAACACAAAGAAAAAATATATAATATGGGGCACACACTTTGGCTCAATAGATAACAGATTCATTATGCCAAAAACAAACGAAGAAGTATTCATACCAGATGGTGTAGCACACTTCTTAGAACATAAAATGTTTGAACAACCCAATGGAACAAACAGCCTAGACACCCTAATGGCTCTAGGAATTGATGCAAACGCATACACCACAAATGACCACACAGCATATCTATTCGAATGCACAAACCACTTTGAAGAAGGCCTAGATGAATTAATGGACTATGTTCAACACCCATACTTCACAGACCAAAACGTTGAAAAAGAAAAAGGAATAATAGGCCAAGAAATAAATATGTATGACGATGACCCAAGCTGGAAATTATACATCAATGCAATGAACTGTATGTACAAAGAAAACCCAATAAAAATAGACATAGCAGGAACAATAGAATCAATTAGCAAAATCACACCAGATGTATTATACAAATGCTATAACACATTCTACCACCCATCAAATATGACAATGGTAGTATGCGGAAACTTCGAACCAGAAAACCTAATAGAAGAAATAAAAAAACGTCTACTCCCAAAAGAAAACCAAGGAGAAATAAAAAGAATATATCCACCAAAAGAAGAAAAAATAAACAAACAATCTGAAATAGCACAAATGGAAGTTAGCGTACCAATATTTATGTTAGGCTTTAAAGACATAGAAAACTATAATGAAGAAAGAGTAAAAAAACATATAGCAATAGAAATTTTATTAAATATGATTATTGGAAAAAGCTCAGAACTATATGCAAAATTATATCAAGAAGGACTTTTGCTATCTGAGCCAAGCTTTGACTATGAATTTAGCAATCAATATGGCCACATTTTAATATCTGGCACTTCAAAAGAGCCTAAAAAAATAGAACAAGGAATTCTAGAAACCATAAAGCAAATGAAAGAAAATGGCTTAAATGAAGAAAACTTCGAACGTGCCAGAAGAAAAATTTATGGAAATTATGTAGTAGAATATAACAGCGTAGGAGATATAGCCAGAATGTTTCTAGCAGACACAATAAAAGGAGTGCAAACCTTCGACTATATAGAACAATTTGAAACAGTAACCAAAGAATACACCGAAGAAATATTAAAATCAATATTTAAAGAAGAAAATGAAATACTATCAATAGTAGAACCAATAAAAAATTAGCTAAAAACCATTAACTACTATGAAAACCAAATTTAGTTTTCGTTCATCGTGGTAACCAATTGGTTATGATGGTCTAGTAACACATTTATATATAAAATTTTTAAAATGTATTGATTCCACGAAGAACAATTACAAAGCAACACACATATATTTTAAAAAAGATAATTATACTTTCCAATGGGAATTACAAGTATGGAATAAAAAAGATGAAATAAATAACATCATTTCACACGAAAAATATAAACAAGACTATGTTAAATGGGAAAATGAAAACAAAGGAGGTAACTAATAATGATAACACATTTTATATTTATGAGTAGTTCCTACACATTAGGAAAAAGAATAGCATTAGACTTCATTATTGATAATGAAGAAATACAATATAAATTAAAAAAATATTTAGATAAAATAATTGCAGAATGTGGTAAAGATGTATCCATTTCTACTCATATGATACAAGCAGAAAACACAACTTGGGAATCAGTATGCAAAGCAGATCATTTCTTCAAAGATGTTGAAGTTATTAGTAGTCTTGATAAATTTATAAAATTAATAAAACAAGATAGAAAACTAGAAGGCATAGATGTAGCTAAATATATATTATCTAAAATTCAATGTACACAACTAAAGCTACAAAAATTAGTATATTTGTGTTTTGCAGATTATTTATGTGATACTGGAAAGGAACTATTTACAGACTCAATATATGCATTTAAATATGGCCCAGTAGTAGATACAGTATATGAAAAATATAAAAAATACGGATACAAGCCAATAGAAGAAGAAAAAGAAAACATAGATACAACAATATTAGAAATGCCAGCAAAAAGCAGAATATTATTTGCAGAAGATGGCACGGAAAAAATAATAAGTATTGATAGAACCCTAAAAAAATACGGGCAACTAACTGCAGGACAATTAGTTGAACTAACACACAAAAAAAATGCACCATGGACAATGACTACAAAAGGAAAATGGATATTCTATTCAAAAATAAAACCAGAAACAATAAAGCAATACCATAAATTCGAAATGGCATAAATTATAAATATTTTAAAAAATCAGAAGGATACAATTAAATTTGTACCTTCTTTTTTAATTCAAATTTTAGGCCATTTTCTAGAAAAATAAGCAAAATAGAAAAACCCTGTCAACTTATGTCGAATAATAGAACAAAAACAAGAAAAATGACACACAAAAAACCAGCAAAACACTACAAATACTGAGAAAAAGCATTGACTAATTTGTAAAAATATGGTATTTTAAAAATATACAAAAGATAAAAAGAAGAAAAAAGGAGAGTGGTAGGTATGTTAAATGATGAAATTTGTAAATTAAGAGAAAAGCTAAACGAAAGTATAATCAATGGAAACGATTACAGCATTACATATCAAATAAGCATTGAACTAGACGAATTAATAGCAAAATATTATAGCAAGCAAATAAAACTACCTAAAAAAAGCAAAAAGGAAAACAAACAAAAAGAGCTAATACTAAACTAATAACTAATAAATGGCATATTATATATAATGGTCCACAAATAACAAGGTTATAATTGGGCCATTTTTTTTATTACAAAAATATTACATTTATATTACATTTACATTAAAATACCCCAAACAAATAAAATATATGTTAATATAATACTTGAAAATCTGCTAAAGATAGTGTATAATTAAAAATAACTATAACTGTGATTAGGAGGAATAACAATGAAAATAAATAAAAAAAGTATTATTTTTATAATATTAACTATTTTTGTTATATTCATTACTCCTATACAAAGTAGAGCAAGCACTGAAAATTATGAAGCAATTAAAACATCAAAAATAGAAAAAAATGAAGCCATTGAAAAAAAAATAACAACAAAAACATTTTATATAGCTTCAGAATATAATCCAATAGAAAATCCGGAAAAATATGAACCTTCAAACCCAGGTCAAGGAGATATTTTAATAGTAACAAATAAAGCAGGCCCAATATTTAATATTATTACCAATATAGGAATAGTAACAGCAGTAATAGTTATTATTGTAATAGGAATAAAATACATGATTGGAAGTGTAGAAGAAAAAGCAGAGTACAAGAAAACGATGGTTCCTTATTTAATAGGAGCATTTATGCTAGCAAGTATTACAGTAATTTTAAAAATATTAGCACAAATAGTGTCAGATATTTTATAACACAAAATGTTGAATAATAATTTTTAATATAGTATAATAAGAAAAGAGGTAAGAAAATGGAAGTTAGAAAATGTATTATAATAATTTCAATAATTATGCTTTTAATAACATTATTTTCTATGCAATATTCCATTAGTTATGCCTCTACATTTTCAGGAGATGTTATAGGTGGAGCCGACGATTTTATAAAAGATGGCACAGATTCTAAAATTTCATCAGAAAATATTAAAAAATTATCAGATAATATTTATAATATTTTATTAATAATTGGAGTAGTTATTGCAACAATTGTTGGAGCTATTTTAGGAATTCAATTCATAACAGGAAGTGTAGAACAAAAAAGCAAAATAAAAGAATCACTAATTCCATATTTTGTAGGATGTGTTGTTATATTTGGAGCATTTGGAATATGGAAATTAGCAGTTATTTTACTCGGATCACTTAATTAGATTTTAAAGTTATTCCAAATAAATTGGAATATATTAAATAAAAAATAAAATAAAAGGAGGAATAGGATATGCAAAAAACTATGAAAATTGTTACCATACTATTAATAGTTATGATGCTTTTATTTTCTGCAAGCACATGTGTTAGAGCAACAAGTGGAGATGCAGGCGAAGGTGGAACTGGAGGTAAAGCAGATAGTATAATAACCCAAATGGAGGGACAAGAAGCAGGCGAAGGAAGTACAAAAATAGCTGAATTTGGTGGAAAAGTAGCTGATATTTTAACAACAGCAGGCATTGTAGTAGCAGTTATTGTATTATTAGTTTTAGGTATTAAATACATGATGGGAAGCGCATCAGAAAAAGCAGAATACAAGAAAACTATGATACCATATTTAGTAGGTGCTATATTAATTTTAGGTGCCTCAACAATTGTTAAAGCAATATTTAGTTTTACTTTCTAATTTTGCTTAGTAATATTACAGAATTATTACATACATATTACAAAAATATTAAAAAGTGCATTTTTATGCACTTTTTTTTATTTATGGGTTACAATTTTCGATATTATTTGCTATAATAGTATATAGGTATAATTAGAACAAAAATTGTACAAAAAACAAAGGAGGAAAGCTAAAATATGGGAACTTATGAAATACCTAGAAACGTTAAAGGCGAAAGTAGAATTTTATTTATATTTACTACAAAATCCTTAATATATACAGTAGTAGGAGCTGGAATTGGATTATTATTACGTTACACAATATTTTTTATGTTAGATACAATACCGGGTTTAATAGTAGTTGCAGTACCTGCACTAATTGGATTTATAATAGGCACATTAAAAATGCCAGAGCTTGGAAAATTCGAATTTGCTAAAAAAACAGGTGGAGAAAACATAGACGACATAATATTAAGAGCAATAAAATTTAAAACAAAAGGAAAAAAAATATACGTATACAAGGAGGGAAAAAACAATGGTTGATTTATTACAATATGCTCTAATAGGAGCTATAGTACTTATGTTTATACTACTAGTAACCTTTTGCATACTATATTTAAAATCAAGAACAAAAAATACACAAACAGTAAATACAGCAGCCAATACTGCTAGTGCCAAAACAGTCAAATCACAAAAAAAATATAACGTAGAATCAGTATTTGACTTTATGGAATTTGATAAAATAGAAGATAATATGATTTGCACAAAAAATGGTGCTAAATACATTATGGTAGTAGAATGCCAAGGTGTAAACTATGATTTAATGTCACAAGTAGAAAAAGCCTCAGTAGAAGAAGGATTCATACAATTCCTAAACACCTTAAGGCACCCTGTACAAATATATACACAAACAAGAACCATAAACTTGGAAAACAGCCTGCAAACTTATAGAAATAAAGTAAAAGAAATAGAAGAAAACCTAGAAAAACAAAAACAAAAATATGAACAAATGGTAGCTTCAGGAACTTACTCAGATGAAGAATTAAAAGCAGCATTTTATGAATTAACCAAAGCAACAAACCTTTATGAATATGGAAAAGACATCATATACAACACCGAAAGAATGAGCTTAAATAAAAACGTATTAAATCAAAAATATTATGTAGTAATTCCATATTATCCAGAAGAACTAGGTGAAAACAACTTTGACCAAAAAGAAATTAGAAATTTAGCTTTCTCTGAACTATATACAAGAGCACAATCTATTATTAGAACACTATCAGCTTGTGGAGTAAACGGAAAAGTTCTAGACTCAAACGAATTAGTAGATTTACTATATGTAGCATATAACCGCGATGATGCAGAAATTTATGGAATAGATAAAGCAATGAAAGCAGGTTATGATGAACTATATTCAACAGCACCAGATGTAATAGACAAAAAAATGAAAGCATTAAATGAAAAAATTGAACAAGAAGCATTTGAATTAGCTAACCAAAAAGTAATTGAAGCAAAATCAGAAAAAGAAATGGAACTTCAAAAAAGAGAAGAAACACAAGATGATTTAATAGCACAGTTAGCAGCAATGATAATTGAACAAAATGCATCAATAGTAGGAAAAGATGTTGCTGAAAATGCAGTTCAAAAAGTAAAAGAAGAAACCCAAAAAAGAAGAGGAAGACCTAAAAAACAAACCTTAGAAAAAGGAGGTACAAAAGAAAATGAGCAAAAAGAACAAACAAGTAAAAGAAGAGTTTCAAAATCAGCATAATGATTACACAAAACCAGATCAATACAAAATATTAAAAAAGAAAACAATTAAAGAATTAATAGCTCCATCAGGAATAGATACTAGCAACATTGACCACTTAGAAATAATATCTAACGTAACTAGATATGCCAGAAGCTTTTTCGTATCAAGCCTTCCTAGAATGTGTACATTCCCAGAATTATTCAGAGATATGTACTTATTTGGAGATATTAATACTTCAATTTATATAAATCCAATTCAAGAATCTAAATCACAAAATGAACTAAACAGAGTAATAAACGAACTAGAAACAGAAAGAATTGTTGCAGCAGATAGAGGAAACATCAACAGAGAAAGTACATTAAGTCAAAAAAGGCTAGAAGCAGAACAATTAAGAGATGAAATAGCAGCAGGATATAACAAACTATATGAAGCATCAATTGTTGCAACACTATTTGCCTATAGCTTAGAAGATTTAAATAGATACACAAAATTACTTGCAACAGAAATGTCAAAATCTTTAGTAAATGTAAAAAGCGCATGGGCAATGCAAGAAGATGCATTTCAGTCAAACCTTCCTTTAATGGAAGATAAAATAAAAAAAGTACATACTTTTGACCGTAGATCTATGGGAACAGTATTTCCATTTACTACCTCAGAAGTTGGACATCCTACTGGAATACCACTTGGAATTAATAAACAAACTGGAGTACCAATTTTATTTGATAACTTCCACAATAGTTTAACAAATTACAATATGGTTATATTTGCTAAATCTGGTGCTGGTAAATCAGTTACAATGAAAACATTAATATCTCGTTCAGCAGTATTAATGGGAATTCAAAGCTTAGCACTAGATGCAGAAGGTGAGTATAGCATAGTTGCAGAAAGCCTAGGCGGAATAAACGTAGTTTTATCTCCAACATCTAAAACAGTTATAAATATATTTGATATTGAAACAGAAATTATAAAAGATGAAATTACTGGTAAAGATAGAACAGTTCTAAACGTAGAAAACAAAGTAGAAGACGTTACACAAGCTTTACTTACAATGGCAAGAGGAAGCACCAGAAGTGGGGAAGTAAACGAGCTTACAAAACAAATTATAGCAGAATCTGTTTCAGAAGAATATGCAGCTTATGGAATAACCTCAGATCCAAACAGTTTATACACTGCACCAACTGGTGGAATAAATGGCAATATGTTAGGAAAACAAAAGAAAGAAATGCCTACAATAGGTTCTTGGTATAAAAGAATTGAAGAAAAGGCAGCAAATAATACTAACGCCGATTACAGCTTCCACTATAGCTACTTATTAAAAGTTATGAAACAATACATAAGAGAATATGATGGACAAATGGCATACTTTGATGGACAATCTACCTTCGACTTATTAGATGGAACATTATTTATTAACCTAGATATATCACAACTAGAAGAAAGATTTGCAAGACCTTTAGCACAGCAAATTCTACTTGCTTGGATATGGGAAAAATATGTTAAAAAGAATAGTGAGGATAGAACGAAAGCTGCTAAAAAAAGAGTACTAGTTGATGAGGCATGGATGCTTTTACCATACCCAGAAGCAGTAGACTTTTTAAATACAATGGCACGTCGTGCTAGAAAAAGAAATGTATCACTAGCAATCATATCACAAAGATTCCAAGACTTTTATGAAAAACCAGAAGCACAAGCAGTACTAACATCATCAGATACAAAACTATTTTTAGCACAAGATAAATCAGAAATTCAATACTTAAGAGAAGTATTTAAGCTAAGTGAAGGAGAAGCAAGCTTCTTAATTACTTGTTTAAAAGGTGAAGGTTTACTAAAAGTAGGAGCAGATAGTGCAATTATTCAAATTCAACCTACAGCGAAAGAATTCGAGTTTGTGGAAACAAACTTAAATAAATTAGCACAAAGGAAAAGAAACAAACAAGCAGTTTAATTTATTAGGGGGAGTTATGAAAAAAATATTTACAAATAAAAATTTCATACAAAAAATAATTATATCAATAATTATTGTATTGTTGTTTAGCTTTTCTGTGCCAGTAAAATCACAAGCATCATTAGGAGGAATGTTGCTAGATCCATTATTTGATTTAGTTGGAACAATATTTGATGTTGTAACTGGTGCACTACAAATGTTTCTAGTAGATGGAGGATTTGGAGAAGGCGATGATGGTGGACTTCTTAATATATTTATGGTAAGCAAAGGTGAATTATCGAGTCACCCAGAGTTAACACCAGAAAGTGGTGCTACTGTAAGTAAAGTAATAAAAGAATCTGAGTTAGATAGTAATATATTTGGTAATAGTACTTATTATATACCAAACATAAAATATACACCTGACAAAATTTTTGCAAATAAAATACCAGCATTAGATATTAACTTTATGAAACCAAGTGATTGGGGAAGTCAAGCAGAAAATGATCGTTCAATAGCTAAATCACTCCATAATATAATAGCTTCATGGTATGTATCATTAAGAAATTTAACTGTAGTAGGTTTAATGCTTGTTTTATTATATGTTGGTATTAGAATTGTAATAAGTTCTACTGCATCAGATAAATCAAAATATAAACAAATGTTAGTAGATTGGGTGGTAGCACTATGTTTATTATTTACTCTTCATTATATAATGACATTTACTGTTACAATTGTACAAGAGATTTCAGAATCAATATCTCAATCTGCATCAGATGATAGTGGAAATAATATAGTTGTACAAATAGATGGTGATAATAGCTATACATTTAAAACAGATTTAATGGGACTTATAAGATTCCAAATGCAATATAATGAAGTAGGTAAGAAATTATTATATTTAATACTTTATATAGCAATGGTATGTTATACTTGTTTATTTACATTTAAATATTTAAAAAGGGTATTAATTATTGCATTTTTAACATTAATTTCGCCATTAGTTGCTTTAACGTATCCAATAGATAAAATTAGAGATGGAAAAGCACAAGCTTTTGACTTATGGCTTAAAGAATATGTATTTAATGCATTGGAACAGCCATTTCATTTAATTATCTATACAGTATTTGTTACTACTTCGGAAAGTTTAATAGTCAATGATCCACTAATAGCAATAGTAGCATTAGCATTTATAGGACCTGCTGAAAAAATATTAAGAAAATTCTTCGGATTTGATAAGGCTGGAACCAGCGGAGCATTAAGTACTTTTGCAGGTGCAGCAGGAGGCTCGGCAGCATATAATATGCTAAGTAAAGCTATGAGAGGAAAGGGCGGAAAAAACGGATCTGGAGGAAATGGAAAGAACAATAATATTAGAGATAAAAATCAATTAAAAGATCCAAACGCACCAAGTGGAGTAGATGGATTTACAGATATACCATTATCTAGTGGCGATGCTAACAAAGAAGAACAACCTGAAGGAATTGATACAATGTCACAACAACAACCCGAAGAAACTAATACAATGCCACAACAACCTACAGATGATAATACTCAAATTAATAGACCTGATTATGAACAAAATTGGAAAGATTATGAGGCATATAAAGAATTAATGAATGAGGCTACTGATCCAGAAGATAAAGCATGGCTTGAACAACAAAATTTGGAAAATCAAAGAGACTATATGGAAAAAATAGAAAATGATAAATATGGACCACTATCTGAAGGACGAACTTTACCAGAGTCTGAAAGACCAAAAACTCAAATACCTGCTCAAGAATCTGCTCAAGAACCTACTCAAACACCGGAACAAACACCTGCTCAAGAACCTGATCAAACATCTACTCAAACACCAATTCATGAAATGAAAGAACGAGCAGGACAAAGACCAAAAAATAAGAAACAAATAAAAGGTGTTTTAGGTGGCTTTGCAGGTTTTGGAAAAGGTGTGGCTGAAGCTACTTGGACTAACAGATTAGGAAGCCCACGTTGGTGGCGTAAAGTTGGTAGAAATACACTTAGAGCTGGAGGAAGACTAGCTGTGGGTGCTGTACACACTGCAGGAAGAGTTGCTGCTGGAACTGCCGTTGGTGCAATTGGAGTTGGAATGGGTATTGCTGGTGGCGATTTAGATGATGTTTTCAAATTTGGTGCAGGAGGCTTTGCTTTGGGCGCATCAGTAGGAGGAAATAAAATAAATAATGCAGTAGATAGTGTTGGTAGAGGAATAGCTAATAGCGCACCAATACAAGGCTTTATAAATGGCTTTACTGGTACAACTTCTACTCAAAGAAGAGCGAATAGAGCAAGAGAAGAAGCAATTACAAATCCTGAATTTATACAGAATATACAACAAGAATATATGCCAAATGGAAGAGAGCTACAAGGTAAAGAACTAAGGCAAGCAACAGAACGTGCAGCACAATATCAAAGTTATGGAATTAAAGATCCTGCTGAAATTGCTAAAGCAATGAAATTAGAAGATACAGCTATAAAAGATTTAGGAGAAACTAACTTAGATGAAGAAGCAAAAAGTGATAGGGCAAAAATGTTAGCAGCTGTTGCAACAAAGAAAGCACAGCAGATACATGATCCTACTAAATTAGCAGATGATGATTATGTACAAAAATTAACAAAATCATATCAAAGAGAAATACAAGGAAAAAATCCTTCTTTAAGCCCAAAAGATGCTGAAGGAAATGCAAAACAATTAGTGAAAATGGTTAAACAATTTCATAGAATAGGTTAATAGATATGGAGGCGCTATAGCAAATGAGAAAGTTATTAAAATATTGGTATGAAAACAAAAGAAAAATATTAATAACTATTCGGTGCTATAGCCTTTATTCTTATATGCCTTAGAATTGCCAATGAAATAGTAAAACATCAAAACAAAGATATGACTAATTTTACTAATAGTATGCAAGCACAAGATGTTACAAAACCAAACAATCCTGTTATAACAGATTCAAAATTAAATGAAAAAGAAGTAGAAGATAATTCACAAATAATTAAAACATTTGTAGAGTATTGTAATGAAAACAAATTACAAGAGGCTTATAACATACTAACAAACGATTGTAAAGAACAACTATATAGCACAATAGATATATTTAAGCAAAATTATATAAATCAAATTTTTAAAACAAAAAAATCATATAAACTTGAATTATGGGCAGAAAGCAATAACTATTACACATATAGAATAACTTATATAGCTGGAAATGTACTTCAAACGGGAGGCTATGACACAGAAAATAATTATATAGATTATATTACAATTGTAAAAAATGACAATGAATTTAAACTAAATTTGAACCAATTTATAAAAAAAGAAAATATAAATAAGAAAAATGAAAATGATTATATAAATATAACCATAAATAATAGACTTATTTATTTAAACTATGAAACATATAACATAACTATTGAAAATAAAACGAACAATACCATACTTTTAAATGATAAAAAAGCGTTAAGAAGTATGTATTTATTAGATAGAAATGATGTGCAGTACATATCTATGATTAATGAAATTCCAGCTAGTATGTTAACTATAACTCCAAAATCTAATACAACTATTAATCTAAAATTTAATAAAATTTATAATGCAGATGTTAGAATTACAAGCATGAAAATAAATGATATTTATTTGAATAAAGAAGAATATGATTTAAATCCTAATAATGAAAATTTAGAAAAAATTAATATAACAATAAATTTATAGAGGAGGTGTAATGGATGGGCAATGAAGAAAATAAAGAAAAAGCAAAGCAACAAGTAAAACAAAAAGCAAAATCCAAAGTTAAAAGTATAGTTATAGCCAATATACCAACAATAGTTATTATACTAGTTGTACTTATAATTGCTTCATCCGTTTATTCAATTATTTCACAAGTTGTTGATACAATAAAAAATATAGGACAATCTATTATAAATCTCTTCAAGGGAGATAAAGATGGAATAGTAATTGAAGAGAAAGATATAGATAATATAATAACAACAGTTGAAAGTATGGGAATTGATTATGCAGATCTGGGTCTGCTAGGGAACATTGATTATTCGGATCCAGATGTACAACAAAAAATGTTAGATGCAAAAAGAAAATATACAAGAATGTTCTTAGAAGCTCAAATAGTTACACAAGAATTAAATAAACGGTGATGGAGGTCTACAAGGACAAGTATATTTATATCGTATGAACCCAGATGGAAGTACGACAAAATTAGATTATAAATCATATGATAAATTTAAAGAATTAATTAATTCAAATGATTCATCGGTTACAAAATATTTTTCTACAAATTCAAATGGAGAACTTATCATAGTAGAATATGAATCTACTAGTGAAGAAATAATAACAGAACGTACAGATGCAGAAGGTAATAAAACTACAAGCCCTAATTCTAGCACGGTAACTCCAGTATCTAAATATGTAGAAAAAGTAATAGATTATAAAAGTCTAATTTCACAATACACAACACCAATTTCATTTTTTATTGAACTTGGAACTGTTACACGAAATCCAGAATTTTTAGAAAAGGTAGCAGAATTGGTCAAAAAAAATGCAAGAATAGAATTAATAGTTTTAAATAAAAGCATAACGGAACAAAAAATAAAGTCAGATACTTATACGGAAAACGTATATGAAAAAGTAGGAAATAAAGAGACTACTACTGTTACAACTGTAAATGACTCCACAACAAATAAAACAATAATTCAAATTCCCGATGTAAAAATTTCTTATGTTAATACTTGGATTTGTAGTTTTAAAGTTACATATAATAAAATAACCAATCCACAAACTATTGAAGAACAAGATATAGAAAGCGCTCATAAACATTTAGAAGATCCAAGTGAACTTAAAGATAGTTTGCAAGGAGATGGAAATGTAAAATGGTATACAAATCCGTCAGCAACATATAATGAAGAAATAATTACTGAATCTTATGACAATGGAACGATATCTAACTATGTTGACAATACTCAAGGTTTTATAGATTTATTAGATAAAGAGTATAAAATACCAAACTCAAATGAAAAAAGATCAGCAGGTTCATACCTAAAATCTGGTGCAGAAGTTTTGTTCCAACTTTTACGTCAAAATCCAGAAACTCAAGGTATGGAACAAGTAATGAGATACATAATGTATAAATATACAGGAAAAAGCTATGGTGTTAAAAATCTAGATTTTAGCATATATGATCCGCAATACTTTACATCATTTGACGGAATAAGTGGTATAGATGGAGTAGAAGGACAAATAATTGACTTTTTATATTCAAAAGGTGTGCCAGTAGCAGGAATATCAGCAATTATGGGAAATATACAGCGAGAATGTAGCTTCAACATTGCATGTAGAAATTCAAGTAATCATATAGGAATATGCCAATGGGACTGGAATGTTAGAGGAGCTGAGCTTAGAAAATTAGCAGAACAAAGGGGAGTTACCTGGGAAGAAGATTTAAATGTACAATTAGACTTTATGTGGTATGAACTAACAAATAAATCTACATATTCGAAAGTTTATGATGTAATTATGAATGCAACAGATGAAGAAGACCTAGAATATGCTGTATGGTATTTTGATAGATATTATGAAGTAGCAATCTTAGGCAATGACTTTGAAACAGGAAAAGAATCAAACTCATGTAAAACTAGATATAATTACGCTAAAGAATGGTATAAAAAATTACAAGAAACAAGTGGCAAATTATATCAAGGTGCAGATGATTTCTACACACTTGATAATCATAAATTCCCACATTATATGCAAAAAAATTATCCTGAATCATATCCAATACAATTAAAAGATAAAACTTTAAGTAGCAGTGGATGTGGTCCAATAAGCTTATCAATGATATTATCTGGAATGCTAAATGATCCAACAATCACTCCAGTTACATTAATAGAAAAATTAGATAAATATTATAATGGTAATTGGAGAAAATATTATTCTTATAATGGAGGTACAATAGGAAACAATTTATTTAATACTGGATTTTTACAAGCATGCTATAACCCAAAATTAAACGTACGAAGTGTATCTTCACAGGAAACTGCTATAAATGAAATAGCAGCAGGTAAATGCGCAAATGGTCATGTTACAGGGCACTTCCTAGCAGTAATTCCTCCACCAGACCAATATAAAGGAAAAGGATATAAATTCTTTATATTAGATTCAATAAATAAATTAACTGGACCATATAGAAGTATAGAAGAAGTAAGAAAAAAGAATAGTTCATTTAAAATTCAGCGTATAATTGAGTTTGTAGATTAATAGTATATTTAGGAGGTCTTATATGAAAAAATTAATAATACTTGTAATAATAATAATAATTATTATATTAATATCTGCATTATTAGTAATAAAACATTTACCTACAAATCAGCAAAATGAAATTGTAAATAACGATTCTGAAGATGATATAACTTCTGGAGATCTATATGATTATGATAATGCTAAAACGGAACCACTAACAGATGAAGCTAGTTTTTATGCAGTTTCAAGTTGCGTTTCTAAGTATTTAGATATGTTAAATAAAGAAAGCCTTAACTATTATGAACCAAACGAAAATAGAGAGTATGTAAAAGTGGTAGATGATAATGCTATAGCACAAAAAATAATAGACATATTAGATAAAAACTATATAACCAAAAACAATATTACTACAAAAAATTTATTCTCATTTGTAGAACAAGTTACAACAAATGAAATTTTCATACCATTAAAAATAAATATTCTACCAGGTAGAACAACAGAAAAATATGCAGTATATGGCTATACTCAAAGTATAGAAAATAAATTTATAAGAAATATATATATTATTGTTACATTAGATGTAAAAAACAATACTTTTTCTATAGAGCCTTTATTAAAAACCTCATATAATGATATTAACGAAATTAAATTAAATAATGAAAATATAGAAATAGAAAAAAATGATAATAATACATACACTTACGAAAGAATAAATAAATTAAATACTGTAAATAAATATTTAAATAGCTTTAAAAACATGATGTTAAGTAATCCATCACTTGCTTATGAATATTTAGAAGAAAATTATAAAAATGCAAAATTTGGAAGTTATAATAATTTTAAGCAATGGATAGCAGAAAATGAGCAAAAATTAAATTCAACAGCAGTAACTGGTTATTCAACAATAATAAAAGATTATTATACGCAATATATTTGCACAGATAGATATGGACATTATTTCATTTTCCAAGAAACTGCACCTATGCAATATAAAGTTATATTAGATAACTACACAATAGACTTACCAGAATTTTTAGAAAAATACAATAATTCAACAGACGAAGAAAAAGTATTACTAAATATTCAAAAATTTATTGAAGCAATTAATAATTCAGATTATAAATATGCATACAGTAAACTAGATGAAACATATAAAGCAAATAACTTTAAAACATTAGCAGATTTTGAAAAATATATAAAAGAAAACTTTTTTGAACAAAATCAAGCCACAGCTAAAAATGCAGAAAAACAAGGAGATATATACTCATACACTATAACTATTACAGATGCTTCTGAAAAAAACAATAAAAGCATTACTAAAACATTTGTAATGCAATTAAAAGAAGGAACAAACTTTGTCATGTCATTTAGTGTAAATTAGAAATAAAAAATTCCAAAAACAAAAGGAGATAATGTAATGGAACAAGAAAGAAAACAAGAACTAGAGCAAAAAATGGAATCAATAGCAGATTTAATTGAACAAGGAACAGATACAAACCAAACATCAGTAGATACTGTTACGTTTTATAAAAACTTTGAATTTAAAGGAAGCGGATTTGCAGAATACAATATATTTGTTGCAAAAGTTCAAAATTCAAAGGAGAATAGTACAACTTATGAAATCTATTCAGACAATTCAAATAGTTTAATTGCAACAGTAGATGAACATGGAAAAATACACTTTATGCCAGAGTATATAGAAAAATTAAGAGAAAGCTATGGAGAACACTTTGAAAGTCTTATGCTTGAAGATTTAAGCTTTAGTCTACCAGAAGAATTGCAAAAAGAAGATATAGTTTTAACAAAAGAAGAAAGAGCTAAATCAAAAGCAGAAAAAGAATTAGCACATCCTAAAGATGGAAAAAGCATAGATAAAAGTCAAGAAGAGCAAGGAGAAAAAGATCAACAAGAAAGTGAAGAAGAACAAGAAGAAAGTGAAGAAAAGCAGAAAAAAGGCGATGAAGAATCAGAAAAAGAAGAAATAGCAACTAAAAAAGGAATACCTTCTCATAGCATATTATTTATTAAAGAAAATAGTAACTTTTATAAAGACCATCCACAACTTGAGCCAAACCTATATTTCTATAGAGACAATAGCGGAGTAGTTAAAGCAGAATACTTAGATGAAAACAGAAAACCACAGCCATCTAAATACTTTGAAGACTCACGGAACAGCTTTAAGACAAGAAACTGTTAGCATTGGAAGTGACGGAAATCCTGTTACTAAAAATGTACCATATCAAGTAATGAAAACAAAAGGCCTAAACAATATAGATAAAGACATTAGAGATATTCGTATAAACATTAACATAGACTCTTATGGATATTTAGACATTGAAGAAGCAAGACAAGGCAGAAATGGAGAATGGCTATCACACGATATAGAAGTAAAAGGAAGAGACTATAACGCTAGAGCAGTAAACGAAACCACTTCAATTAGAAGCAGAAAAGCAGATCCAGATAAACAAACAGAAGCTTATGAAAAAGCAGAAAAAAATGAATTTGCAGTAGAAGACGGAATACAATATGATGAAATGTTTTTAGCAGAACATGCAGATGAGATTATACAAAGCCTAGTAGATAAAGGCTATCAAAGACCAGAAGCAGTAACTATATTTAATTATATGATAGGAGAAGAAAACTTAAGCCTAGAAGAAGCAGAAGAAAGAGTAAATAAAGAAATAGGAGAAAAATCTAAGGCAAAAGATATAGACATTCAAGGTGACGACGAAGAAGGTAATGCAGAAAAAGCAAAAATAAGCACAGCAGAAAGACAACCTGGTGGACGAGACATGGGAGAAGAAGCCTACGAAAGACTAGAAAATAGAGGAAGAATGTAATAAAAATATAGTATTTATATTTCTTTTATGCTATACTTAATTTATAATATTAATGAAAGGATGAAAAACATATGACTGAACAAATTTATACAATTGAAGAAATTAAATTAATATTATCAGAAATATTAAAAAGATTTGCAGTAAAAAAAGCAATTCTATTTGGTTCATACGCAAAAAATACTCAAACCTCAAAGAGTGATATAGATTTAGTAATAGATAGTGAAGGAAAACTGTTAAATATATATTTTTATGGATTACTAGAGGAACTAGTTCAAAAATTTGGTAAAAACGTTGACTTATTTGAAATATCTGAAATACAAAAGAATAGCAAAATATATAATGATATAAAAAATGAAGGAGTCGTTGTTTATGAAAGCTAAAGACAAGATTATAATTCAAAAAATAATTAATTATATAAATGATATAGAAGAATATGTTAAAGGTTTACAACCAAGAGAATTTTTAGATGACAAAAAAACAATTACTGCATGTGCATTTACAGTTTCACAAATAGGAGAAATAGTAAAGGAAATTACGAATGAAACTATGGAAAAATATGATTATATTCCATGGAATAGTATAAAAGGAATGAGAAATAGGATAGTACACGATTATGAAAACGTTGATTTGTCTGTTTTATGGGGAACAATAAAAGAAAGTTTACCAGAATTAAAAAATCAATTGAAAGATATTATAATAAATGAACACGAGGATTTGTTTTAAATATAATCATAAAAAATCATCTTATAAAATATAATTTATAAGATGATTTTTTATGCAAAAACCTAATTAAAAATAGCAAGATGGGGGTCTTATGAAAAAAACTAAATTATATAAAATAATAATCCTTCTACTCATAGCAACTTCAATAATGCAAATAAGCATAAGCCGAGCAGACATAGAAGACGAAGAAAATATAGACCAAAATGAAATACAAAACGAAGTAATACAAGCCCAAAACGAAATAATACAAACATCAGCCACAGCAGAAAGTGACCTAAAACTAAACGCACGAATAGGATTAATATATGACAGAAACTCTAAAACCATATTATATGAAAAAAATGGCCAAAAACAAGTGCCAATGGCAAGTACCACAAAAATTATGACCAGTATAGTAGTGCTAGAAAATGCAAATCTATCAGATATAGTAACAGTAGATAAAAAAGCAGCTTCAACAGGAGGTTCAAGGCTAGGACTAAAAACAAACGACAAAATCACAGTACATGACCTATTATACGGACTTATGCTAAAATCCGGAAATGATGCAGCAGTAGCATTAGCAATTCACGTTGGAGGAAGTATACAAGGCTTTAGTGAATTAATGAATAAAAAAGCAAAAGAAATGGGCTTAGTAAATAGCCATTTTGTAACACCACACGGACTAGATGAAAAAGAACACTATACAACTGCCTATGAACTTGCTTGTATGGCTGACTACGCCTTAGAAATACCGAAATTTAAAGAAATAGTAGGAAGTAAAAGTTATAACATTACAATAAATGGGCAGTCAAAAATAATTTCAAACACGAATGAATTATTAGGAAACCTAAATGGAGTATATGGAGTAAAAACAGGTTTTACAAATGGAGCAGGAAGATGCCTAGTAACAGCATGTAAGAGAGATAACTTAGACATAATCACAGTAGTACTTGGAGCAGATACTAAAAAAATTAGAACAACAGATAGCATAAAACTAATTGAATATGCATATAAAAATTATGAAATAGTTAATATAAAAGAAATAATACAAAAAGAATTTGAAAGATGGAAAGATTTAAACGAAAAGCGCATATATATAAATAAAGGAAAAGAAGAGCAAATACATTTAAAAATAAGTGAGCTACCTTATGACAAAATAGCAATAAAAAAGAAGGAAAAAGATAGCATTAGCACAGAATTTAATAGCTTATATTATTTAGAAGCACCAATAAGCCAAAATCAAATAATAGGAAGTGCAAAAGTGCTAATAAATGGGAAAATACTAGGAACTTTAGACATTACGGCAGAAAATTCAATTGCCAAAAAAGAAATTTTAGATTATATTATAGAATTTTTAAAGCTAGTACCTTGACTTTTTAAAAAAAATTTGTTATTATTATAGTGCTTTATTAATAAAGCACATGCGGAAATAGCTCAGTTGATAGAGCGCTGCCTTGCCAAGGCAGAGGTCGCGGGTTTGAGCCCCGTTTTCCGCTCCATTTTTAACTATGGCGATATAGCCAAGCGGTAAGGCACGAGTCTGCAAAACTCTGATCCCCGGTTCGATTCCGGGTGTCGCCTCCAACGACGAATCTGTTCGAACTTTTTAGAACAGATAGATATGAAAATCAATCAGTAAAATGGTTGATTTTTTTGTTTGCAAAAAATCATCCTAAATTTATAATGAAAGGATGGTGTCTGAAATGAAGATAATTAAGCAAGAGTTACAATTTGAAGAAAGTCTAAGACAAAGGCTTGAATTTATATGTGAGTTTTCAAAGGTTACTCCAAAGTTTGTAAATGGCAGTATTAGAAAACTTGAAAAGACTAATATTTCGTATATTGAGCCTCATAGAGTAATCATTAAAAATATTACTTTTTTAGTATTTAATTATTCTAATGATGTTTATGTATCTAATTTGACTAAAAAAATAAAATTATCAGAACTAGAAGAATATCTAAAAAACATATAAAAAAGTAAAAATTTGACATTTCTTGAAATCGTGATATAATATGGCTAATAAATTATATATAGTTGC
>CANQCT010000022.1 GCA_947589835.1 uncultured Clostridia bacterium | reverse complement strand
AAGTACTAAAAGGAACTGACAATGCAGAAAGTATAACAGTAGAACTCGAAGGCGCACATTACTTAAAACTATATTGCCATAACAATGGTAACAATGCATCAGACCACGCTGTTTATGCAAATGCAAAATTATATAAAGAAGGCTTTGTAGAAGAAAAAGCTCAAGATGTAGACTTCATTAAAACAGTAGAACAATATGATGAAGAACTAAAAAATCTATCTTTAGAAAATCAAATAGATGAATATGAACAAACATTATTACAAAGAAACTTAGTAAATAATATTGGTTATAATTTACTACAAGCCATTGTTAATCAAAACAAAGACTACGAAATAGCAGTAAAATGGCTAATGGAAGACGTAGAAAACCTTAGATTATATGTATTAGGTGGAGCTCCAGATGGCGGAAGTTATTATAACTCAATAAAAGAACTTTCTAGACTTTATAAAGAATATAAAAACGATTTTACAGATGCAACAAAAACAAATAACACATGGTATCCAGATTTAACAAAAGGCGAAGTATACAAGAAAATGGCAATATCACTTTCTTTAACACATGCTACAAAAGTTGGATATTGGGCACAAATAGACCACCCAAGCAATAGATCAGATTCTGTAGAACGTTATAGAATATACAAAAAACTATATGATGAAGGAAAATTTAAAGTATCTGATACTCAAGACCAAACAAAATGGTATGAAGCATTAACAGTTGAAGAAATGCGTTATGTAATGAACAACATTACAGACGATGAAGAGCTAGAATGGTTTAATGCATATACACAAAATAGAATAAATGAACACCCAGATGAAAATCCAGAAAAATATTTACAACCACATACATACATAGCATATATTTGGCCAAACTTCGATAATGAAATTTACCATAGAGCAGATTTAAAACAAGAATGGGATGACTGGTTTGATGGAATATTTAGTGTATACAATGTAACATATAGCTACGATACGCCAGAAACTGGCAAAGTATACAAAGCTTGGATGAGTATGAGAAACGAAATAGCAAAAAGAGAAACAGGAGAAGAAACAGGAGCTGTTTGTGGTGGTATTTCAAAATTAGGTTGCCACATTCGTGCAGCACATGGTACACCAGCATCAGTTATAAGCCAACCAGGTCATGCTGCAATTATATATTATAGAAAAAATGAAGCTGGCCAAGGTTACTGGTCAATGGATAACGATGTTTCAGGCTGGGCACAATCAGGAAAATCAGAAAAAATGCAAACAAGAATGCCTTTAGGCTGGGGTGATGCTAGCTACGTAGAAGGCTGGGCAGCAACATATATGATGCTATCACAAGATGCTATTAATGATTACGCAAACTATGAAAAATCAGAAAAAATAATTATGACAGCTGATTTATATGAAGGAAATGTACAAAAACAACAAGAAATATATGAAGAAGCATTAAACGCACAAAATATTAATATAGATGCTTGGTGGGGCTTAATTAACTCATACAATGAAGATACTACTAAAACAGAAGAAGACTACTATAATTTAGCAGCAAGACTAGGAAAAGCACTAGTTGCATACCCATTACCAATGAAAAACTTATTAGATCAAATTGGTAAAAAATTAACAAGTATAGAATATTCATTTAAATTTACACTTTTAGAAACAGAATTATTAAATGAAGGAAAAAATTATGACTCTAGCAATAGAGAAAATAAACCAGATATTTCAGGTATTACAAGAACAGTAGCAAATTACTTACTTGGTCAAACAGATACCTCACTTGCAAGTTTCTCATTTGACGGTGCAAACGCAGAAAAAATAGTACTTGCAAGCCGTTATGATAATACAGGAATTCGTTGGGATTATAGCTTAGATGGAAAAAATACATGGAAAACTGTAACATTTACTTCAGATGAACCACATAAATGGAAACTAACTAAACAAGAAGTAGAAAGCATTACAGAAAATAACGACATTTATATTCATATAGTAGGAACAGATTATACAGACAACAATGTATACAAAATAGATATTGAGCCACAAGAAATGCTAACAAACTTATATGCTAACGACTTAGAAAACCGTGTTATAGGTATTAACCTAGAAACAACACAGTGGCGTTATACTGAGTCAAGCGATTGGACTGCATACAGCACAGCTTCACCAGATTTAACTGGAAATAAAACTATACAAGTAAGGCAAGGTCCAACAGGTACAAAACTTGCAAGCACACCATCAGAAATATATAAATTTACAGAAAATAATGAACCAGATAACAGAAAATATGTTAGAGTTTCAGATTTAGAAGTTGCAGAATATTTAAGCCAATCAGTAGATGGCAAAAGACCATATTATGCTCCAAATGCAATAGATGGAAATATACATACACTTTGGCATACAGACTTTAGATATTCAGTTATAAAAGAAAACACAAAACCATTTATTACTATAAAATTAAATGAACCAAAATATGTATCAGCAGTAGAATTTATGCAAACAAAATATAAAAAAGATGACCCAGATGGCATAAAAAATGTTACAATTTACGTAAGCACAGATGGCGAAACTTGGCAAGAAGCAGGAAAAGTAGAAAACTGTGAAACTTATGGTAAATTATATGACATTACATTTAATGAAAGCATATATGCCCAATATGTAAAACTAGACATAGAAACTTATGATATGTTTGCATCAATTAGTATGATAAATATATTTGAAGATGTAACAAAAATTGATAGAACAAAGCCAACAGCAGGAATTTATTATAGTACACAAGAGCCAACAAGCGATTATGTAATAGCAAGACTTGTTGATCCAAGTACAGAAATTACAATTACAAATAATGATGGAAATGACACATATGTATTTAAAGAAAATGGAGAATTTACATTTGAATTCGAAGACAAAAATGGAAACAAAGGAACAGCTACAGCAAACGTAACTTGGATTGATAAAAAAGGACCAGAAGCAAATGTAGATTATAAACTAGATGGAGATAAAAAATTACTTATTTTATTAGATAGCATAAGTGAAGATGTATATTTATTAGATGAAAACGATAACAAAATAAATTACATTGAAACTAAAGATGGAAAAGTATCAAGAATTTTATATTTAGATTCTTCAAATAACGTATATAAAATAGATGAACTAGATGAAAAAGGAAACATTACAAAAACAACATATACAAATACAACTGGAAAAGTTTCAAAAGTTGATACCTACGTAGTTACATATCAAAATGGAAAAGAAAATAAAGAAGAATATTTTGATGAATATGGTGTAGCAGTAGGGGTAACAGAAGAAGAACAAGAAACTTTAAGAACATTACAAAAAGTAAAAACAAACCCTCTAGAATACACATTTGAAGAAAGTGGAAATTATCAATTTAAACTTCTTGATAAAGCAAGCAATATAGCATATAAAAGCATAAAAGCAGATTATCTTGAAGATAACAACATTATAGCAAGTGATGTAACTTATAACATTACAAAACTAACAAATCAAAACGTTGTAGCTACTATTAATCCATACCTAATAAATAATAAAGGTGAAAAACTTGATGTAGAAATTGTAAGCAAAGATGCAGATAAAAACTACACATTTGAAGAAAACGGAAAATTTACATTTGAATACAAAGATGCTTCAGATACTGATAATTCAGAAGTAAAAGAACATGAAGCAAAAGTAGATTGGATAGATAAAGTTAAACCAACAGCCAAAATTACTTATAGCACAAGCAAATCTACAACCGAGCCAGTAACCGCAAGCTTAACAGATGAAAGTGAAAAAATAGTAATTACTAACAATGGCACAAACAGAGACTTTACATTTACTAAAAATGGAAGCTTTACATTTGAATTTGTAGACGAGGCAGGAAACGTAGGAAAAGCAGTTGCAACAGTTGACTGGATTGAATCAAATGATCCAAGCGAGCCAGAAAAAGACCCTGAAAAGGATCCAGAACAAGATCCAGAAAACGACCCTGAAAAGGACCCAGAACAAAATCCAGAAAATAGCCCAGAATTAGGAGATATAAACAATGATAAAGAAATAACAGCAACAGACCTTCTATTAGTAAAAAGGCATTTAGTAGCAGGTGAAAATGAGGAATGGATTTTAACAGGAGAAAAATTTAAAGCAGCAGATGTTAACAAAGATAATAAAATAACTGCAACAGATCTTTTATTAATAAAAAGATTAATATTATCACAAACAAATACATAGTAACATTTTTTAAGGTAAATTATCACAAACAAATACACAGTAACGTTTTTTAAGGCAAAAGGATTATAATATAATTTGAGGAGAAAAAATATATGAAAAATATTATAAAAAGTAAAAAAGCAATTACTATAATACTAACTGTAATATTGCTACTACTTACAACAACTGTATATGCAGCAAACGATAGCTTTAAAACAGCTTTAAGTGCAAATAATTCTTCAGTTAAAAGAGAAGAAAATATTATACTTACTATTAGCTTAAGTGATATTGCTATTGAAAGCGGAGAAAAAGGTATTGGTGCATACACAGCAAATTTAGAATTTGACTCTTCTGTTTTCGAATATGTAAAAACAAATGGCACAAATAATTGGGAAGCTCCAGTATATCAAGCAAAAAAAATTGTAGGAAATACAGCAGATGGCAAAGTAGTAAATACAAATCAAAGTATAGGAACCATTACTTTTAAAGTAAAAGAAGATGCTACCTTAGGAGAAACAACTATAAAATTAACCAACTTTTCTGGTTCAACTGCAGAAAGTGATGTAACTACCGAAGATACTTCTATTAAAATAACAATACTTGATAAAGAAAATGGCGGTAGCCAAAGCGGAAATGGTGGAAGTAGCCAAAATGGAAGTGATAACAAAGGTGGAAGTACTTCAAGTAGTAGTTCTAATAAAAAACCAACCGTATTACCAGCAACAGGAACTTCATATATAACAATATATACACTAATTGGTGCATTTGTATTAGTAGCAATAATCTTTGGTATAAAAATTAAATTACTTAATAAAAAGAAATAAAAATTATCATATCTCCATTATATCATAGGGTGATCTTATCACAAGTTATTCATAAAAGTAAAAAGTGTAGGTTGCAATGTACATAAAAACATGTTATAATAAAAAACAGTAGCATTTATTTGCTATATTAAAAGTCGAGTATTTCGACTAAAAAAGGAGAGTAACATGAAAGCTAAGTCAAACAAATGCAACCTACGGAAAAGATACTCACTAATTTTTATAGTGAGTATCTTGACTGCTTTGATACTTATATCGGCAGTCAGTTGTGGAGCTTCCACTGTAAGCACAACTCTGGAAACCACCAACGGTGATTCCCAAGAGGAGCATATTCAAAACGATATGCTTCAAACAAATTCCTTCCTGCAGAGCTCTTTAAAATCAGGTTATTCATTTAGAAATCCTGAAGACAAGAATCTGTCGGAAGATGACAATCTCGCTACAGAGCCTGATGTACAAATTCTGCTGGAGAAAGACACCTCTTCTGCAGAGCCTGATGTACAAACTCCGCCGGAGGAAGACACTTCGCATGCAGAGCCCAATGTACAAATTCTGCTGGAGAAAGACACCTCTTCTGCAGAGCCTGATGTACAAATTCTGCTGGAGAAAGACACCTCTTCTGCAGAGCCTGATGTACAAACTCCGCCGGAGGAAGACACTTCGCATGCAGAACCAAATAGCCAGTCTGAAATTCAACTTCCTGTAGGTGAACCGATTGTTCCACCTAATGTAAAGCCACAAAAGATGACTGTTCATGCAACAGCATATTGCCCAAAAGCATGCTGTAACGGAGAAAAATATGCTTATAAAACAGCATCCGGAGCAGAAATGACATTGTGGCATACTCTGGCAGGAAGTAGAGGCGAGTCATGCTATTTACCATTAGGAACTGTTATTTATATACCGTATTTTGCAGATCAACCTAATGGAGGATGGTTCGTTGTAGAAGACACATTTCGTGATGAAAAAGATAGATATTGTATAGACATTCTTATGGAATCCCATGAGGATGCAATCGAATTTGGAAGAAGAAATCTGGAAGCTTACGTTTATTTTGTTTAACATGTAAAAAGGCAAGGAGAATGCAATGCAATCCCCTTGCCTTCTCCTTTTTATTGTGAAACAACAGGTTCTTGGGTATCCACCCACAATCTTTGATTGTGATGGTGGGGAGGGCTCTTATATAATCTTATTTTAGAACCTTTTTTGCTACGACTGCAAATCTACCATCTTTAGTATGATAAGAACAAGTAGAAAGAGTAATTAATTGGTCACCATATTTTGCAGTCTTTCCAGTGTCATACCTTGAGGCCTTTTTAGCATTTGAAACAAAATCATTGTATTCTTTTTCATTTTTTGCATTTACAAAATAATAATATCTAAATACATTTTTTTCATTTGTATAATATACTCTAGAATAAAATGCAGCTATTATTTCATAATTTGAATCATCCTCATTAGTAGTAAACCTTATGTTAGGGTGCTTAGTATAAAAACTTTCATCTTTATATTTTATAATATCTTTAAAAAGTCTATCATGTCCGTACATTAGTAAATTACTACTTGGTGGATTCCATACATAATCTTTATCTAAAAAAATAGCCCCACTTTTTGAATATTTTTTTTGATAATTATGTGTTAAATAATAAGAATTATCAGAAGCTTGCAAAACAGGATAATTTATATTAGTGCCTTCAATTTCCACCCAGCCAACTATTTCAGAATTTTCTTCTTGAAGCTTTTCTACTTTAAGCATTCTTTCATTCTTTAAATCTTCTACAACATCTTCTTCATTTTTAGAATTTTGTATATTTTCATTATTTAAAACATTATTATCATTATTTGTGATATTTTCAAAAGAAGTATTATCAATAGAAATTTCATTTAATAAATTACTTTGCTTTCTTGCAGAATACATATCATAACAGTATTTAAAAATATATATAATACTAAAAATCATACATATTTCTAAAACTATGTAAAATACATTTTTCAAAACTTTTTTCATATTTTCACCACCAAAATATTTTAAAATGGCCTACATTATTTGCTATTATAGTAATGTAGGCACATTTTTAAAAATTTTTACTATCATAAAGGTAATTTTGCATACCTTTTAAACAAAATTAGTTATCTCTTTTTGCTATAACTATTACAGCAGCTACTAAAATTGTCATTATAACAACAGATAATACTAAATTATCTTCTAAACCTGTTTTTGGTGTAGTATCTTTTTTAGGTTCTTCTTTTTTAGGTTCAGTATATTTTTCGCCAGCAACTTCTACTTCACCTATTTCATTACTTGTGTATAGAATTTTACCTTCTGTATCTGTTATAACAACAGTATTACCACTTATTTGTATTTTATCATCTGTTCCTTCTGCATTTTCAACTTCAAATTTTTCTAAGCTAGGGTTATTTTCAGCAACATAAACAACATTTTCTTTTTCAGAAGATGTTAATTTACCATTCATAACAACTGTTGGAACATTTGCCGCATCTGTACCAGAACCTTTTGCAATTTCTATACCATTGTTATTTGGGTTACCATTTTTTCCTAATACTAAATTTCTAACCTCAACAGTACCAGCATTTACTAACACTGCACCAAAACCACAGTTATTAATTGTAACGTTATCTAATATAACATAACCTCCGTTATAAGCTTGTACACCATATTTTGCACTATCTTTTAATGTAATGTTAGATAATGTAACTCTTGCACCTGCACCAACTGAAATAAAAGTACCATTGCTTCCAACATTAGCCCATCCAGCATCTTTAGTTATAGTATGTCCTTTACCATTGACAGTAATGTTTTTACCTGTTATTCCAATAGGAGTTTTTAAGCTAATATTTTCTGTAATTTCAACTGTATCTCCAGTTACAGCTTCGCTTAAAGCTGTTGTTAAAGATTGTTCATCATTTGCTGTTTTTGTTGCAGCATTTGAAGTAGTTGCATTAAAAATTAAACCAGCAAATAATATTGCTAAAAATAGCACTATTTTTTTAATGTTTTTCATAATATTTACATCCTTTCTAAATATATTTATACTAGAATACTTATTTTTAAAATTGTATAAAAATATTGTATTTTGTAGTATTTGCTATTATTATGTCCTGCTAATTCGAATTTATACTAAATTAAATTTAAAGAAAAAATTACCTATTAAAATATTTAAGAAAAAATAAATAGTAATAAAAATCAAAAAAATTAATAAAATTTAAAAAAATAACAAAGCTATCAAGAGATATATTGCTAGAGCTAATAAACAGTATTTATGTACACGAAAACAGAAATATAACTATAATATTTAATTTTGAAAGCTAAAAATTTGTTGAATCAGTTCAACAAAATTCTAAATTTTTGTTGAATTGATTCAACAAAAATGTTATGATAATTTATAAATAGATAGAAATATAGATATTATTCCTATTGAAGTAAAATATACTAATCAAATAGAAAGCTCAGATTTAAAAGTTATTAATAAATTTATTGAAGAACATCATAATAAAAAAATTAATCAAGCTAAATTTGGAATTATTATAACAAAAGATATTCTAAAAAAAGAAGGAAATTTATATTTTATACCATATTGGTTATTAAATATATTATAAACATAAAATTGTAACTAGAAATTAGTAAAAAAGCTAATTTTTAGTTGTTTTTAGTTGTTTTTAGTTTCCGTGCAAGTTAAAGTGCAAAGCTATAAATACGCTATTCTACTTGCTTTTTTCATTTATATCCGAGAACGAACCGAGCAAATGCTCCGAGCATATTCCGTGCGAATAAGGTATCAATAAATAATCTTAAAACAAAAATTTATACAAATATTTTACTTCGTGTAGAAAAATATCTATGAATGTACTATTATAACTTCCAGATAAGAAAAGAACTGAAATAGATAAAAAGGGTGTCCTAGAATAGGAACCATCATTGATTATTCAGTAGGACGGCGTACCCTACATCTTTTTTCAGACCATCACTGGCACGGTAGCTACCACTTTCTACCCTTGAATAACCTATAATTATTATATGCTACATTTTTTATGTTATTCTTATAATACAACATTTATAAGCAAATGTAAATAAGTTAAAAGAAAAAATATCTTTTTATAAAATATTAAAAAAATTTTAAAGCAGACGAAAAAATAAAAAATCACGCATTTTTTTATTAATCAATCAACTCTCCAACATATTGCGTAGCAATGCATTGGAGAGTTTTACTCTTTCAAAAGTGTTTAAGTTAAGATTATACATTAAAGATATTAATATTACAATATATTTTATTTTTCTATTGTTTAATTGCCTTTAATCTTTATTTTAATAATATTACAAAGTTCTTGATAGGGTAAATTGTTGAACTTGACAGAATTAATTAGTTAAGATATAGTTATGATATTATCATATAGGGAGAAAAAATATTATGGAAAATATAAAATATACAATTAAAACAGACATTCAAGAAGAACAAGAGCTTATAAGTATGAATGTGCTTTCAGAAGCATTCAAGTATTATATGATTATAATAAAAATGCTAAGTTTTTCAAAAGAATGTTGCAGTCAGATGAATTTGTAATAGAAGTCATTATGGAATATGAAGATGTAACACCAAATATAACAATAAGAAGAACATATACTACTGACTTTAAAAATGTAGAAAATATCTTGTATGATTTTGTAGAAAAACAATTTATACCTGATTTAATTGGTTGGGACATAGGATAAATTTGTTTTTAAATTTTATTTTATAAAAAAATTTAAAAAAATTTTAAAATTTTTTCAGTGATATAGAAAGGCAAAGAAGGTTTATAGACATGCAGAAGTATATTGTTATTTACCACCTAAAAACTTAAATGAAAAGAATTGTAGAGAATTGGGTGCTCGTACTTCATATAATAAAGAGATAAACAATGTTGAAGGACTATTAGTTTATAGAAGAACATATCAAAAAAGGTTAATGAAATTATTTAGAAATTCAAATGCTACAGATAAATTTAATAATTGGAAAAATCTGCTCAAAGTAAGATTAAAGAATTTAAAAGTGGTAAAATATATGAAAAAGAATTGAATGAGTGGATGATTAAAAATAAAGATTTTTAGATACATATTTAAATATATAAAGATTGGAGAAACTAAATGTTTGAAGTAAAAAACTTTGATAATTGGGTTGAAGATACTGAAGCTGGAAAATTTGGTAGTGGTGCTAGTGAAAAAATATGGCTAATTAATCCAGAAACAAATGAAAGAGGTTTATTCAAATTTCCGAAAGTAAAAAGTGATGGACAGATTACTGGAGAATATTGGGCAGAAAAACTTGCAACAGAAATTGGAAAATTAATAGATGTAGAATGTGCTAAAGTTGATATTGGTACATATAAACGGAAGAATTGGATCAATGAGTTATAATTTTTTGGATAATAAAACTACTCTTATAGAAGGTGTAGAATTTATTTTAGGAAGATATCCATATTATGATAGGGATTCTCTTTCTGATAACAAATACACTAATACAAAATATTCTATTCAAATGATTTTAGAAAGTATTAAAACAATAAGTAATATAATTAAAGAGGAAGATATTCTTAAAATAGTAATATTTGATGCTTTAATAGGAAATAGTGATAGGCATCATAGCAATTGGGGAATTACTCAAACTAAACAAATATTAAAATTAAAAAATGGTGAAATTTTAGGATATGGAATAAAATTGAGTCCTTTATATGATAATGGATCATCATTATGCTCATATATAAATGAAAGTGATATAGGAACAATTTTGAAAGATAAGATGAAGTACGAATCTATTATAAATACTAAATCAAAATCAGCTATAGGTTGGAATAATATACGACCTGTTAGGCATTTTGAATTAGTCCAAAATTTAAAAAATGAATATTATAAAGAAACTGTTGATTTTGTAAAGAAAATTAACGAAAAAATAACTGAACAATCAATTGATAATATCTTAAATGATTTTGATGATGAAATTATAAGTAAAAATATAAAAAAATTACTAAAAAAGTTTATAATAGATAGAAAAAATAGAATTATTGAAATATATAATTTAGAAAGTGGGGAATAGGAATGGAAAGGGATTTAGTATATTTAGTATGGACAGATGTAAATACTGGAAATAAATATAAAGTTGCTGAATTATACAAGGAGAATGGTATTTATTATTTTAAATATATTTTGGAAAATGTTAAAGAAGCTCAAAAAGTGGGTTTTGAATTGCTAGTTGCATTTCCTCAAATTAATGCATTATATGACAATCCACAATTGTTTGCTAATTTTGCAGCGAGATTACCAGAACCAACACGACCAGAAATCAAAGAAATTTTAGAAACATATGGAATGACAGAATATGATGATTTTGAGCTACTAAAAAGAAGTGGTGCAAAACTTCCTACTGACAATTATGAATTTGTAAGATAAATTTTTATTGCTTCCCGACCAATTTTTAATATACATATACTAAAAGTGGTCGGGAAAACGATCTTTTTTATCTTATATATGATATATTTTCAGTTATAGGAAATGAAAATGAGCGGAGTGTGTTGCCCCTTTTACTCTTTGATGTTACAAACGTTTTTTACTACATAGGCAATAAAAATAACCATTCTACTTTGCACGGGCGAACGGTTATTTAATTATTCAATCGGCAACCACTTTCGTGGTTTCTCATTTCTTAAATTTATTATACACACTTTTAATAATTTTGTCAAATACTTTTTTCACTACTCACTTTCCAAAATTATTTTGAAATATACTTTTGATTTCTACTTTTTGGTTTATCCGGAATTGTCATTTGTAATTTACTTTGTTCTAGTAGTTGATTTATATAATTATTTTTAAATTTATATACATCTTTGTAACCAAAGTATTGTGCAATTTCTTTTAATGATTTTTCTTTCTTACATAGCTCTAATATTTGTCCTTCACTTACTGCTAACTTATTGCTTTTCTTACTGCCTAACTTACTGCTTTTTATTTTTTTAGTATATTTATTGTACTATTTTTTTATTCATTATGTCAATGAAAAGTGTGAAACAAGCAAATGCTCTGAGCATATTCCGTGCAAAAGTGTAAAAATAATGAATAATATTAAAGACTTCTAAAAATTCTCCAATATGCGCTATTCTTCCTTTAACAACTAAAAGATTAAATGACCAATTTTGGTTTCATATTGATTTGGAAGAAGTTGACTCTACTGTTTTAGTTGAACAATTAAAAGTAGTTAGCAAATTAAGAATTACAGATCCTTATAGGAAAAAGGGACAATTAGTTACTATTTCACAAAACGACTGGAACAAGATTAATTCACAACTTGAAAGTCTATATAGGCTAAGACCACTGAAAGATGAATAAAAATTTTTAATTTTACTTGACTTTCTGCCATGGAATAGTTTATAATTAAATTAGTAAAACATTAGTGTCCGTTCTGAAAAGAACGTAATCATTATAATCCGATAGCTCAAAAGGCTATCGTTTTTTATTGCATAGAATTTGTGATTTTTCATATACTATTATTACATTAGTGTCCATAGCTTTCGCTATGTAAGTCATTAATATAGGAGAAAATCTGTAATATTGATTTTCTCCATTTTATTAGCTTATTATTTAATTCTTCTAATTCTTCTTCTATATTTTCTATTTAATTGATAAATTATTAGATTTTAATAAAATCTTCTACAATCTCTATTTCGTTATCCATCATATTAAATGAGCCAGCTAAATTAATATAAATATGCTCTTTTGTTTCATTATAAATTATTGAATTTCCAATTTTGTATATAGTATCACTCTGTTTTTGTTATTCCAGAAAGCGAAGTTAAACTATATTCTTGTCCAAATTTTTTAACGCTCTCAATGAAAATTAAATATTTTTGTATACAAATTGTATACCGATAGTATTTAAAAATAAAAAAATAGACTTATCAAAAACTCTAAAAGTGTTGATAAATCTAATGGTGCAGATGGCCGGAATCGAACCGGCACGGATTATTCATCCGCAGGATTTTAAGTCCTGTGCGTCTGCCAGTTCCGCCACATCTGCATAAATGTAATTTTGCAAATAAATTAAATGCAAAACTTTGAACTGACAAAAGTAATTGTACTACAAATATATATTAAATGTCAAGTATTAAAATAAAAAAAATTTATAAACTCCCCCAAAACCACATATAAAATCAAATTTATATATGTTTTTTCGTGCTTTAACCTAAGAAAAAACATATACAAAGAAGCATTGGCCACTTTAAAATTTATAATTAACTGTAAATTGCAACTCGAAATATTACAAAAATGTTACAGAAATTTTACAATTATATTAAATAATAAACATACATATTGACTTTTATTTTAAAATGGATAAAATAAATACAGTAAAATTAAAAATAATCAAAATATGTAAAATAAAACAAAAAATTCAAGTATGTTTTGTCGCTTTTTGTCAAATATAATAATAGTCAAATATGATAATAGTCAAATATAATAGTTTTAAAAAATAAACGAAGGAGAAAAGTAAAATGTCAAGTTGCTTAGGAATGTATATAGAACCAAATATAATTAAATATGCCAAAGTTTCAAAAGAACGCGACATTTTAGTAGTCGATTCCTTTGGAATAAAATTTTATGACAAAATAGGCGATGCAATCAAACAAATAATATCTGATACTTATAGCTACGAAATTCCAATTAGCATTAACTTATCAGAAGAAACTTACCAATATTTTTCAATGTTTAGCTTATTAAGCAAGCAAGATATAAAAAAAGCAATAGAAACAGAATTTGAATCATATTGTGCAGAAAAAGGCTTTAACAGAAATGCAATAGAAAGCAGATACGCCCTAGTAAATGATATAGATGACAAAGAAAAAGTAAAAGTAGTACACATTTCTGCAAACAAAAACACTATAAATTCTATGATACAATCATTTGGCGAATTTAAAGTTTCTACCATATCTCCAATGGCAGTTTCAATTTCAAATATTGCAAACTTAAAAGAAAAAGAAAACATCCTAATTATTAATATGGAAGAAACTACTACATTAACTACTATAGTAGATAACAAAATATATTCAGTAGAAAAATTAGAAGAAGGCTGTAAAACAGTACTAGATAGTATTAAAGCAAAAGAAAACTCTTATTCAAAAGCGTATGAAATATGCAAAAATAGCACTATTTATACAATGGAAGGCAAAGAATTGCAAGATGAAGAAAACGAATACTTAGAAGATATTATGCCAACATTATATAAAATAGCAAGCGGTGCACAAGAAATACTTTCAAATAGTACAGTAAAAGTAGATAGAATTTATTTAACAGGAACATTATCAGTAGTAAATAATATAGACTTATATTTCCAAGAATTCTTTAAAACAGAAAAATGCGAATTATTGAAACCATTTTTCATTAAAGATAGCTTGAAAATAAGTATGAAAGATTATATTGAAGTAAACTCAGCCATAGCCTTAGCACTTCAAGGCTTAGAATATGGCTTAAAAGATATGAACTTCGTACAAAGAACTTGGAAAGATGACCTAAACAATATTTTTGCAAAATTTAATAACAAACCAGAAAACCCTGAAGGAGAAAAGAAAAAAAGCAAAAAAGTTTCTGTAAATTTATCTAAATTCTTTAAATTTGATTTAAAAGAAAGCTTAGATGCTACAGAAAGATGGCTACTTCGCACTGTAGCTGGAATTCTGTTCTTAATAATAATATATTCTGTATTTTCAATGTACTTAAATTATTCAATTAACATTAAGAACATACAAGTAAAAGATGTTGAAGATGACACTTTAGCACAAATTGCATCAGTAGAAAAAGATATTACAAAAGCAAATGCAAGAACAGCAGAATATGAACAATTAACAGAAAACTTAAATAATATAAAAACACAAACAAATGAAAACAAAGCAGCTAAAAAAGCAATTCCTAACTTATTAACAAATATAATGTTTTCAATTCCAAAAGGAGTTCAAGTAACATCTATTGAAAACGCATCTGGAAACCGTGTTATTATAAATGCACAATCTGAAAAATATGAGCAATTAGGTTACTTCAAAACCGTTTTAAAAACACAAGGAATATTAAAAAGCGATACCATTGCTTCAACAGCAGGCACAAAAAGCGGAGATTTAATAAAAATTACAATAGAAGGAGAATTGCCATGAAAAAGATTTTAATGAGTATTTTAATTATATTATTAATTGTCATGGCATACTTTACAATTTTTAAAGGAATAGAAATTGGCAATATAAAAATACTAAGTATAGAACAAATAAAATATGAAAATGAAAAACTTGAACAACAAATTACACAAACTGAAATTTTAATGAATACTAACTACCCATCTAAAACCGATGAATTAAACACTAAAATTTCTAGTTTGTTAACAGCTAAAGATACTTACTTAGATACAGCAAGCACTAGCACAGAAGAAGAAATAAAACAAGCAACAATTAAAGAAGAATACACAGTAGAATTTTTATTAACAAAGTTTGGTAGATATTCAACTTCAAATGGTGTAAATTTAAAATATGAAATCACATCTGGCTCATCATCAGGCTCTAACAACATTACTTTTACTGTTGACGGTAGATACAGCCGTATTATAACATTTTTATCAGATATAGAAGATGACGCAAAATTAGGCTTTAGAATTAGAAACTTTAAACTAATACCTAATGGCGAAAACTTAACAGCAACATTCTTAGTAACAAATGTTAGTGTTAAAAGTGAGAATTTAACTGGTGGCGGAACTGTTGTTGATAATCAAAATAATAATACAAAGCAAACAGAAAACGAAGAACAAACTCCAAAACAAGCATCAGAAGAAGCAAACACTAACCAAAACACAGAAAGTGCAAATTAATAAATAATTAAATTTTTATAATTTTAAATTTTAAAAGGAGAAAAAAATGGTTAAAACAGTTTTAAAAGAAACATGTATAATGCTATTATTATGTGTGGCAATTGTTTTAATACTAGGAGTTGTATTTTATGATTACATTCCTGCAAATAAAGCAATACCAAACAAATTAGCAACATATTCTACTCCTGAAAATGTAAAAGAAGAAATAGAGCAAGAAGTTACAGGTTCTGACTTAAACATTCAGGAAAACTACACTTATGATATTACAGGGGCAGACCTTTCAATATATGAAAAAGAAGGAGACTATGATGCAGGAAAACCTGACCCATTTTCAGCAAGTCCTACTCTTAATGAAACAAATTCAGAAGGAAACAGCGATGGCACAGGAAATGGTTCATCAGGAAACCAAACTGGCAATCCTAACTCAGGTAGCTCAGGAAATTTAGGTAGCTCAGGAAACTCAGGTAGCTCAGGAAATTCAGGTAGCTCTACAAATCAAGTTGCAGACCCAAACTCAACAGGTACTTTCTTTGAAAATCAAGGCCTAAAATAATTTTCGGTTATATTTATTTAAATAAATATAAAATATAACAAATATCAAAAGAGAAAGGAGTGAAAAAACTATGAAAAAAACTAATGAAAATGGTATTACCTTAATTGCATTAGTAGTAACAATAGTTGTATTATTAATTTTAGCAGGTATTACTATTACTTATGTTTTAGCTGACGACGGTGTTTTTGGTACAGCTAAAGAAGCAGCAGTAGCAACAACAGCTGGTCAAGTACAAGATTATGCTGTACAACTTCAATCAACAGTAATGACTCAGAATGCTTTAAAATCTGCACTTGGAACATTACAACAATATACACCAACTGGTGAAGCAGGAGCAGACGAAGTGGTTGATTACACGGAGTTAACTAACCTACATGATAGTGCTAAAGTGCAAAAGTTCTTCCCAGAAGCGCTTTATACAGTTGGTAAAACGGATGCATTGACTAATACTAAGGGTGTTTTAGGTGGTAGCTTCAATGTATTAGTTAAAAATGCAAAACAGAGATTTAAGGTAACCTTTAGTAACGGTGGAGTTACAGTTACTCTTGAAACAGAGAATACAGATAAAGCAGACGATGCAGCATAATAAAGTCGGAAGTCATATTAAATAAAGTGTAAAGGCATATGCAAATGAGTATATGCCTCAACTTTTATAAATACTTTAAAACCATAAAAAGCAATAAAAAAGTAATACTAAAAACTATTACAAAATTTAAACTAAAATAAAAAAGGAAAATATAAAACTATGGACATATTCTTATATATTATAATCTTCATAATTGGAACACTATTTGGCAGTTTTTTTACCTTAGCAGTATATCGCATACCACTTAAGCAAGATATTACACATAAACGTTCATACTGCCCAAACTGCAATCATAAATTAAGCTTCCTAGATATGATTCCAATTTTAAGTTATATATTTTTAAAAGGTAAATGCAGATATTGTGGACAAAAAATAAGACCAAGATATTTAATTTTAGAAGTTTTATCTGGTTTAGTTTTTGTTCTATTTGCTATGTCTATAAAATTAAATGTATTTACTACTAATATAAGCACTTTAGTATATTTTGTATTTGGATTAATTTATATTGCCACATTATTCATTATAGCTGGAATAGATAAAGAAAATCACAAAATAGAAAAAAGTGTATTATTATTTGGCTACATAATGCAAACTATATATATAATCTATCTATATATAGTAGAAAAAGACCCTAATGTATATAGATATGTTATATATTTAATAATAGTAATTATTCTTGTTTTAATAAATACTTTTTACTTAAGAAAGAAAATTAAAAATAGTTATGCAGTAGATGTTTTGCTACTTTGTATAATGTTTTTAATGTTTACATACGAGGCAATTAGCATACTAACCATAGATTTTACCTTACTTTCAATTGCTATAAGCTTAATTGTAGAAAAATTACTTAATATAAAGAAAAAAGATGCAGAAAAAAAGCCTATTCCTATTGGTTTTTACCTATGCATTACAAACATTATTTGTTTAATTGTAGCTAATTATTATATATTCTTTTAAAAAAATTAGTAATTTAAAAAAATTATAAACCACAAAAATACATACTTATGTTATAGCACATAATATATTTAAAAATTTGTGAAAGGACTGTGTATGAAACTTACAAATTTAAAATCAAATAAAGCATTTACGCTTCAGGATGCTGTAATAGCAATAATACTTATTCTTTTATTTTCTGGCACAATAGCGTCTACTACTGTAACAATTTTTAAAATACAGGCAGGAACTAAAGTAGATTCAGTAGCTATGCTATTTGTAGTTCAAGTTATGGAAAGAATAGATAAATTAGGCTATACTGAAATTCAAGATGACACTATAAATACTGTAGTTGCGCAAATGCGAAAAGATTTTTCGATTCCAGAAAGTTTTAGCTTAAAGCTTGAAATAGAGCCAGATGAAATTACAAAAAACTTAGTAAAAACAATACATGTACAGTTAGGATATAATTTTCAAGGACAAGATAGAAATATTTCAATAAAAACATTGAAAGTAAAGGAATTTGAAGGAGAGACAAATGAAAAATGAAAATGGTGTTACATTATTATCGTTGGTTACCTATATTATAATAACTACTATTATTATTGCTATCATTGCATTTATGAGTTCTAGCTTTTTTGCAAATATGGATATAGTAGAAAGCCAAGATAAATATGCAGTTGAATTTAATAAATTTAATATGTTTTTTATAAACGATGTAAAAAGTAATAAAGAAGCCACAGTAGAGCCTACAAAAATAACATTTAAAGATAATGGTGCAGTTTACGAATTAAAAGGAACTGATATATATAGAAATGACACTATAATAGCAAAACAAATACAATCAGTAAACTTTTCACAAGACACATATAAAGTACCAAATACTAAAGTAGATGTACAAAAAACAATTATAAAAGTTCACTTAAAAATCGGAAAAATTTTAAATCAGGGTCCATTAGTAAAAGATATAGATGAAAAAGTATATAATATGTTCGATAAAACAATAGAATATGTGCTAAAATACTGGTAATTTTATGTAAATGCAATAAAATACACTTATTTGACGAAATATGTAGTATAATAATATTAATACTAAAGAAAATGGAGGTACGAAATGGATAGAAAGCAACCACTAGGAATTGAACTTGTAAAAAAAGGAATAGTTACAGAAAATAACATTCAAGAGGCTTTGGATTATCAAAAGGAGCATCCAAGAAAAAAGATTGGTGATATTATTAATATATTAGGCCTTTGTGATCCATACACTTTAATTAATGCAATGGGCGAAATATTAGAAGAAAAAGCTATTTATTTAACAGATGCAGATATTAAAATAAATGTAACTGACTTTATTTCCTTAGACTTAATAAAGAAAAATAAAGCTGTTCCATTTGAAATAGCAGCAGGAAAAATTAAAGTTTGCTTTGCCGATACTACTAATAAAAGGTCAATAGATGTTGTTAGATTACTACTCTTAAATAAAGGTCTAATAATGGAAAAATATATTACTTTTGAAAGTAATATAGATAAAATAATAGAAACCTTTGAAGGAAATGCTTCAGAAAAAATAAATGTAGATGCTGATATTTCTGGTTTAGTAGATACTATTATTAAAACTGCTATGGAAAAAAGAGCAAGTGATATTCACATTGAGCCACAAGAAGCTTCTGTAAGAATTAGATACAGAATAGATGGCCAGCTTATAAATGCAGTAGAAATTAATAAAGATAAACAAGCACAATTAATAGGTAGGCTAAAAGCAATTTCTAATATGCATCAAGAAAAACAAGAATCACAAGATGGTAGAATATTAAATTACCCAGAATACAATATTCGTGTATCATCACAAAAAAACATATATGGAGAAAAATTTGTATTAAGATTATTAAAGAAAAATGCTAATATTAAGCAAATTTTTGATTTAGGTTTTCCACAAGATGAAGAATTAGTTAAAAATAGCTTTAACAAAAGAAATAGTATTACAGTAATTGCAGCCCCAACTGGTGAAGGTAAAACTACAACACTTTATAGTATTATAGATTATTTAAACAATCCACATATAAACATTACTACCATTGAGGACCCAGTAGAAATTAGAATTGATGGACTAAACCAAATTGAAATAGATGCTAAAGAAACTTTTTCAGATTCATTAAGGACTGTTTTAAGACAAGACCCCGACATTATACTAGTAGGTGAAATTCGTGATAAAGAAACAGCAGAAATTGCAATGCAAGCAGGTCAAACAGGTCACTATGTTTTATCTACAATACATACAATAGATAGTATAGAAGTTATTACAAGACTTAGAAAAATGGGTATATCTAATTACGATATAGCTAGTATTTTAGCAACATCAGTATCTCAAAGATTAGTAAGAAGAATATGTCCACATTGTTCAGTAGAAAGAGATTTTAACGAAAAAGAAATTGAAGTAATAAATAAAATTGGCGAAAAATATGGAATAAAATTTGATTTAGCTAATAAGAAAACTTATACTGCAGTTGGATGTAAATTTTGCAATCAAAGTGGATATTTAGATAGAATTGGTATTTTTGAAGTATTAAATGTTACTGATGAAATTAAAGATTTAATTTCAAGAGATGAATCTAGTATGGAAATAAGAAAAGCTGCCTTAAAACTTGGCTATAAACCACTAATTGTAGACGGAATTTACAAGGTTTTAAACGGAGTAACCACACTAGATGAATTAAATAATAAGTTAATTATTTATTAATTAAATAAAAAATTGATTAATACATAGGAGGAAAGCAATGATTGATATAGAAAAAATCTTAAACGAAGCAGTAGAAAAAGATGCTTCAGATGTGCACTTAATTGCAGGTATAAAACCTATTTTGAGAATAAAAAGAGATTTAGTTGAAGCCAAAGGCTCTGAGGAATTAACTAATGAAGATATGATAGAAATTTACGATTACTTTGTAAGAGGAAATGTAGATAAAGATAAAGTATACAGAGAAACTAAGAAGTTAGACTGTTCTTATGTATTTGGAGATATAAGACTAAGGGTTAACATTTCTACACTAGATGAAGTTCCAGTACTTGTACTAAGATTAATAAAAAACACACTTCCAAAATATGAAGATTTAGGATTACCAGACATAGTTAGAAGAATGATGAACCAGCCTCAAGGTTTAATACTAGTAACTGGTAAAACAAACTCTGGTAAAACAACAACATTAAATGCGCTTATTAATGAAATAAATGAAAATCAAAATAAAAAAATACTAACACTAGAAAACCCTGTAGAATATAAACATAAATGCAAAAAATCAATTATTGTTCAAAAAGAAATAGGACTAGGTAGAGATTGCTTAGATTATAGTAGCGGTGTTAAAAACTCATTAAGAGAGGACTGTGACATTTTAATTATAGGAGAGATTCGTGATAAAGAAACTATGGAGGCAGCCATTGAAACAGCAGAAGCAGGACACTTAGTAATAGGAACACTTCACACAAAATCTTGTGCAGAAACTATCGAGAGAATGATAAACTTTTACGATATTCGTGACCAACAAACAATAAAATACTTAATATCTTCACTATTAAAACTAGTAGTATCACAAAGATTATTAAAAGGTAGAGATGGCTCACTTGTTTTAGTACCAGAAGTAATGGTAGTAGATAATATTGTAGCAGGTATGATTCGTAAAGAAAAAATTAGTGTTGCAGAAATAGAAGATGCTATTCAAAGTAATTCAGATAAAGGAAGCATTGGTTTAATAAATTCTTTAGCAGAACTATTTGTACAAGATAAAATTACACTAGATCAAGCAAAATCTCAAATAGAAGAAAAGAACATTGAAGTTTTAAATAGAACAATTATGCAATTAAAAATTAAAAAAGATAATCAAGAAAAAGCACAAGTTAATTGTTAATAAATAAAAAAAGGAGATGATAAAGTGCCAGAATATGTATATAAAGCTGTTACTAAGCAAGGACAAATAGTTAGAAATAGGGTAGAACAACCTAACAAAAATAGTTTAGTGCAAAAGCTTAAAAGCAATGATTTGCTTCCTATTGAAATAATACAAATAGGCTATAGATCAAGAAAGCCAAAAGTAAATAGAAGAAATATGATAGATATAGATGAAATTATGCAAGCATCAAACTCAGCTAGTATTTATCAAGGAAGAGTAGCCAAAAAACAAACTGCAAGAGAAAAATTTAACATAGCTTTATCTATTGGTCAAAGAATTACTGAAAGAGATCTTGTAATTTTTACACAAAACTTTTATTTATTGAAAAAGGCAAACTTTAATAACATACATGCTTTAAGCACTATTATAAATAGTACAGAAAACTTATCTTTTAGAGGTGTACTAGAAGATATTTTAGCAGGTGTTGAAGCCGGTGAATATATGTACACTACAATGGAATATTATTCAGATATATTTCCATATATATATATAAATATGATTAGGGTAGGAGAGCTTTCTGGTTCCCTTACAAAATCTTTAGAGCAGGCAGTAAGATATTTAGATGAAACTACAAGTAGAAATAGACAAATAAAAAGTATAGTAATTCCAAATATTGCTCAATTTATTGCAATTTTTGTATTATTAATTGTAGGAACAATATATGTATTACCTGCAATAGAAGATGTATTTAGGCAAATGGGCAGTAGTGCAGAATTACCAGGAATAACATTATGGTTTATGGATTTCTTAGATTTAGCAACGGCATATTGGTATATTCCAGTTGGTATTATTTTAGCAATTATAGGTGCTATAGTTGCATACATAAACACACCAAAAGGTAAATATAATTGGCATTACTTTAAATACAAAGCGCCAGTTTTTGGAAGATTAATATTTGGTATAGATTTTTCAAGATTAATGAGAGCAATGCTTTTAAACTTACAAAATGGAATGAGAATTCAGGAGGCTTTGGAAGTTAGTAAATCAGTAGTAAAGAACTACGTAATGTTATCAATAGTAGAAACATCTATTAACAACTTACTTATTGGTGATTCATGGATAGAGCCATTCGAAAATTCAGGTTTGTGTAAATCAATGGAAGTTGAAATGTTAAAAATAGGTATGCAAACCGACCTTTCAGAAATGATGGAAAAATTACTAGATTATATGGATGCAGATATTCAACAAAGCTTAAACAAATTAATGAAAGTATTACCAGAAATATCTTACTTATTCGTTGGAATACTATTAATATTCTTAGTAGTAGTAGTACTTGTACCATGTATCCAACTATATATGGGCAACTGGTTAATAGAAGCACTAACATAAAAATTAAAATTTGTCGCGTTGGGGACGTTTCTTCACGCGACAATTTGTCGTTTTGGGGACGT
>CANQCT010000021.1 GCA_947589835.1 uncultured Clostridia bacterium | reverse complement strand
ATAGAACTTTTATTATACACAATGAAAAAGCAAATATTTATAGATGGAAATAAAAGAACATCAGTAATATATAGTAACCATTATTTAATTTCAAAAGGAAAAGGAATTATAGCAATTCCAGCAGAACTTACAGAAAAATTTAAGGATTTACTTATTCCATATTATGAAGGCAAAGATGAAAAACAAATAAAGGAATTTATTAAAAAAAAATGTTATATGGAGATATAGAATTAAAAAATATATGTCCAAAATGCGACACTTTGTCGTGTTTAGGACATATATTTTTTAATATGTGGTACTATTGCGACACTTTGTTGCTTTAAGAAACGTCCCCAAAGCGACAATTTTTTTAGCTTCCTAATGTAATTTTAATTACAGTTCCTTCCTCAACTGAAGTACCCACAATTGGATCTTGGCTAATAACTACCCCAGAGCCAGAAACAATATAATTCAAATTTAGCTCCTTAAGTTTAGTTCTTACTTGAGATAAACTATTTCCTATTAAACTTGGTACTTGCTTTGAAACACGAGTGTTTTCTGTTTCTGTATACAATTTTATAATAGAATTTTTAAGTAATGAAGAACCTTTAAAAGGATATTGTTCAGTTACAACATCTGTGCTTTTTGCAGAAGTACTACAAGTAAATCCAGCTTTTTCTAAAATTTTCTTAGCCTCTGCAACCGTTTTGTTAGTTACATCAGGTAAAGTAATAGTATTAGTAGAAGAACTGCCAGTAGAATCTGCAGGAACTTGCATATAAGGAAGTACCTCTGTTAAGATTTGACTTGCAACAGGTGCAGCTACATTACTTCCATGATAACCTTTTGAACCCTGTGGGTCATAAAGTGTTATTAAAAGTATTATTTCTGGGTTTTCAGTAGGGGAAATACCTACAAAAGAGGCTGTATATCCTTCATCTACATTATTTGCATCAGGCTCAGATGTACCAGTTTTTCCAGCTATTGAATAGCCTTTAACTTTTGCATATTTTCCAGTGCCATCTGTTACAACAGTTTCTAACATATCCATAACAGTAGAAGCAGTTTCCTTAGATATAACTTGCCTTATACTTACTGGGTCAATTGTAGTTATAGCACCTGTATCTGTATTTGTTACTTCTTTTACAATTCTTGGTTTCATTAAAACACCGTCATTTGCTACAGCTGAAACTGCTGTAATCATTTGAAGTGGTGTAATTTTAAATCTTTGCCCAAACGACATAGTAGCAAGCTCCAATGTACCAACATCATCTAAATCCCAGAAAATAGAACGTGTAGATTCACCAGAAGCGGCAATGCCAGTTTGATCAAATAAGCCAAAAGCATCAAAATAACGGTAAAAAGTAGAAGCTTTAATTTTTTGACCAACCTGTATAAATGCTGGGTTACAAGAGTTGGCAATTGCTTGTCTTAAACTTTGTTTTCCATGGTTTCCTGTACATTTTATTGTAAATCCAGAAACTTTATAACTTCCTGTACAATTATATACATTTGCAGTATCAGGGCTTGCTAAACTTTCTTCTAATGCAATAGAAGATGTAATAACCTTAAAAACAGAACCAGGCTCATAAGGATCTGAAATAGCACGATTTCTATAAGTAGTATATAACGCATTAGATTTTTCCTCAGAACTCATTTTCTTCCAGTCTTTTTCATCTATATTGCTAGGCATATCAAAAGGATTATTCAAATCATAATCAGGGTAAGTTGCCATAGCTAAAATATCGCCAGTTTGTGGATCCATAGCAATAACATTTCCGCCTCTGCCACATTTATTTTCTATGCAAGCTTGCTTTAAATACTTTTCAACAATAGTTTGAATATTAGCATCAATTGTTAAAGTAATATCACTGCCATTTTTAGCAGGAATATAAGTTTGATTGTTATATGGTATAAGCTCCTGAAGAGCATCTTGAGCAGAAATAACTTTTCCAGAAGTACCAGTTAAAACACTATCCCAAGCAGCTTCTAAACCTTCTCGACCTTGATCTTCACCATAAAAACCAATTAAAGAAGAAGCTAAATTTTCATAAGGATAATATCTTTTGGTATCTTCATCAATATTAATTCCAGAATAGAACTCTTCTTCATCCATCCAAGCCTTTAACTTATCTATTTTGTCTTTTTCTTGCTTTTTTGCAATAGTAACAATACTAGAATCGGAAGATATCTTTTCTAAAGTTTCCTCATAATCAAGTTCAAAAATTTCAGAAAAAGCTTTAGCAAGCTTTTCTCTTAATGCTTTAGTTTTATCTTCATTTATTGTATTTCCAGATTTAACTACAATGCTAGAAGGATTAACACTTACTGTATCTACTTGTGCACTAATAGCTAAAGCCTTTCCAGTAGAATCATAAATTGTTCCACGTTTAGGGCTAATTAAAGCACTTTTAATTAATTGACTATACATTTCTTCCTTTAATTCTGCACCTTGCACAAATTGCAAAAATCCAATTCTAATAATTAATAGCAAAAACAAACCAAAAAAACATATAGCTACTATAACTAATTTTTTAGAAATAGTATTAGTATTTTTTCTGCTTGAATTCTTGTAAGTAATATTATCATTTTTTTTGCTGGAATTTTTGTAGGTAATGTTATCATTTTTTTTGCTAGAATTTTTAGATGCAATATTATTACTCCTTTTTTTGGGGTTTTTAGATTCCATATTTATTATCATCCTTTCAAAAGTACAAAGTTTGTTCTTTAAATGTTACTATAATTATATTAGTGCTTAGAAATAGTACTATTTTTCGCAGTTTTGAGAGATCCCGTTCTGACTTTTCTTCTCTGGGCTTGCTGTCTAGCAACGGGCAATTTGAAAAACAAGAAAACTAGTACTATTTCTAAGCTGATTAATTATAAAACTAATAACCTTCAAATTTTTAATTTATAATTATACTCTTAATTTCTTTATAATACTTATTTCCTTATATAACTTATTCACCCTATCTTTGCGAACTTCCAAAGCTTGCTTATATTCCTGCAAAACCTGTTTATAATTTTCTAAAGTCTCCCTATCCTGAGTTTTAAGCAAAAGCCTCATACCTTCTGTATAATAATCCTTTGTTTTTTGCTTATTAGATTTTTCAGCCTTTTCCTCATAATTTTTTATAGTTTCTAAACGTTTAATTTCTCCTTTTAAATATTCTTCATAATTCATAATACCGCTAATTTCATATAAAGTATCATCAATAACAACTTTGAATAACTGTTTTAAAATAGTACCATTAACTTTTCCATCCCTTTTCTTTTCAGCTAATTGATCCAATGCTAAAAATTTAGGATCTGGTTTAGCATCCTTTATTAATTCCTTTAAAGTTTCAGAAATATTAACGTGCGTTTTATACTGCCTTTTTGTAACAATAGCATCATATTCATCAGCTACACGAATAATTTGAGCCACATAAGGAATATCTTTTTTTGTAATTCCATTTGGATACCCACTACCATCTAAAGACTCGTGATGATTTAATGCTCCATCAGCATAAGGTCTTAAATTCAAATCTTTCATACACATATTATAGCCAATAGTAGTATGTGTTTTCATAATTTCAAATTCTTCATCTGTTAGCTGAGAAGGTTTATTTAAAATTTCACGTGGAATAAAAGTTTTTCCAATATCGTGTAAATAACCACTAATTGTGCAATATACAATAAAAGAACGTTTACATCTTAAATATTCACAAATTCTGCAACATAAATTAGCAACATTTTCACTATGCCTTCTAGTAAAAGGATCCATTCTTTCTAGTATATTTAACTCATAGCGCATACTTTGATTTAAGTTATATGATTTTAAATTTATAGGACTATAAAAATCTAGCTTTTCTTCAAACATGTATATTCTCCTTTGGGGACAGGTCCAACTGCTCGTTTTCAAGCATTTAGGGACAAGTCTACCTTATTAATTTTGCTTAGGTAAAATTATTTCTTTAAAATAATCATACTACAAAAATACAAAGTTGGCAATTAAAAAATAAAAATAAACATTGTTTTTTTAAACCAAAAATAGTAGAATAAAAGAGCGAAAAGCAAAGTAAGAAAGGAGTGAATTTTGATATGCAAAATTTGCTAATTAAAAATGGAAAAGTATTACTTTTTAAAAATGATGATGTGGTTATAGAAAATAAAGATATATTAGTTCAAAATGGAAAAATTGAAAAAATAGAAAACAACATAAATTCTGAAAATGCTTATGTAATTAATGCAAAAGGTACAATAGTTATGCCGGGTTTAATAAACACGCACGCGCATATTCCAATGAGCATATTTAGAGTAAGTACAGAAGGATGCAGTTTATATGAATGGTTACACGAAAAAATCTGGCCAATAGAAGATAATTTAACAAAAGAAGATATTTACTATGCAAGTATGCTTTCTTTTATAGAAATGATTTCTACTGGAACAACTTGTGTTAATGACCAATATTTTATGCCAGAAGAAATAAGAAAAGCTGCTAATGATCTTAAAGTAAGAGCAGTGCTTACTAGACCATTAATAGATACAGATGGTACATTAGATAGAAAATTGCAGGAATTTAAAGAATTTTATGAAACAAGGGATAAACAAAATGATTTAATAACATACACTGTTTCACCACATGGCCTATACACCTGCTCAGGCAAGTGCTTACAAAAAGCAGCAGATTTAGCAAAAGAATATAATCTGCCAGTACATATACATTTTCTAGAAAGTATAGATGAAATATTCGACATTCAAAAAATGCATGGAATGCCAGCAATAAAAGTACTTAAAAAATACTTTGATGGCATACACACTATTTTAGCACACTGCGTAAAACTAAATGATGAAGATATTAGTGTGCTAAAAACTATGGACTGCGGAATAGCACATAACCCTGTTTCAAACTTAATGTTAGGCTGTAAAATAGCAGATACTACTAAATATTTAAAAGAAGGCTTAAATGTTGCGCTTCGGAACAGATGGGCAAGGCTCAGGCAATAATTTAGATATGTTTGAAACAATGAAAGTTGCATGCTTAATTCAAGGTGGTATACATGAAAACGAGCCAAGAATTAGTGCAAAAGATGTTATAAAAATGGCAACAATAAACGGAGCAAAATTATTAGGCTTAGAACAAAAAGTAGGAAGCATAGAAGTAGGAAAAGATGCTGACATTATTTTAGTAGATGTAGAAGAAAACTTAAATAATATAAAAATGGTACCAAACTTAAATGAAGTGGCAAATTTAGTATATAACACAAGTGGAAGAAACGTGCTTACTACAATAGTAAAAGGAAATATTTTAATGGAAAATAGGCAAATTAAAAATGTTGATTTAAGTAAAATAATTGAAAAATGCAAAAAAATTATATAAAATAATAGAAAAACTCAAGATAGGTGAAAAAAATGTATTTAAAACGAATAGAAATGCAAGGATTTAAATCTTTTGCAGACAAAACAGTATTAGAATTTAAACAAGGAATTACTTCTGTAATTGGCCCAAATGGCTCTGGAAAAAGCAACATTTCAGATGCTATTCGCTGGGTGCTTGGAGAGCAAAGTATGAAATCTCTTAGAGGAGCTAAATCAGAAGACGTAATATTTGCTGGAACACAAGCTAGAAAATCTTTAGGCTTTGCAGAAGTATCAATTGTTATAGATAATGCAGATGGAAAGCTTCCTATTGAATACACAGAAGTAACAGTTACCAGAAAGCTATATAGAAGTGGCGAAACAGCGTATTTAATAAACAAAGTTCCATGCCGTTTAAAAGATATTTTAGAATTGTTTATGGATACAGGTATTGGAAAAGATGGCTACAGCATTATTGGCCAAGGCAAAATAGATGAAATTTTAAGCAATAAATCAGAAGATAGAAGACATATTTTTGAAGAAGCAGCAGGAATTGTTAAATTTAGAACAAGAAAACAAGAATCAGAAAAAAAATTAGAGCAAACTAAACTTAACTTACTTCGTATTAACGATATTCTATCAGAAATAGAAGGAAGCATTGAACCTTTAAGATTACAATCAGATAAAGCAAAACAATTTTTAGATTTAAGAGAAGAGCTTAAATCTATTGAAGTTGGCCTTTTTGTATATAATATAAAAACATATAAAGAAAAATTAGAAAGTTTGTTAAAAGATGAAGAAATTATAAATGCTCAAAAAGCAGATGAAGATACTAAAATGGAAGAACTTCAAACCTTTAAAGAAGAATTAAAGGGAGTTATAGATAATATAACATCTCAAATTGAAACAGCGCAAAATTTGGGCTTTGAAAGTACTAATAAAATTGAAAAAATAAATTCTGAAATTGGAATTAGCAAAGAAAGAATACAAAATAACACTTCTAACAAACAAAGGCTAGAAACAGAAATTGAAGAAGTAAAAAATAGAATTATAGAGCTTAAAGAAGAGCAAACCCAAAAACTAGAAAAGAAAACCAATTTAAGTAACAATAAGCAAAAATTTGAACAAGAACTTAATGAAAAGCAGAAAGAATTAGATGAACTTACTAAAAAACTATCAGCAAAAGAATTAGAAATAGAAGAAAAAAAGAAGCAGTTAGAGTCAAACACAGATCAAAAATATGAAATAATAGCGCAAAATAGCACCTTAGACGCTAACTTTGAAAACCTAGAAAAGAGAAAAAAACAACTAAAAAATGAAATAGATTCAACTATTTCAGAATTAGATAAAACTAGAATAAATAAGCAAGAACTTTCTAAAGGCTTTAATGAATTAGAAAATAAAAGAAACATAGCAGATAACAATTTGCAAAAAAGCATGAAAATAAAAGAAGAAAACATGGCAAAATTAAAGCAATACGAGGATCAAATTAATAAGCTAACCTATGACCAAAGAGTAAAGCAAGCAAGACATCAATTCTTAGTAGAAACAGAAAAAGAAAAAGAAGGATATCACAAAACAGTTAAATCTCTACTAACAGCTTGTGAAGAAAATAGTAGCTTAAAACAAGGAACATTCGGAGTTTTAGCAAATTTAATTTCAGTAGAAAAGGAATATGAACTTGCAATTGAAATGTGCTTAGGTCAATCACTTCAAAATATTGTTACAAAAACAGAACAAGATGCAAAAAAATTAATTGAATACTTAAGAAAAAATAGTCTAGGAAGAGCATCATTCTTACCAGTTGCATCTATCCAAGGAAAAAAGCTAGAAAAATTAACTAAAATGGATGGAGTTATAGGAATTGCATCAGACCTAGTAAAATGTGATAAAACCTATGAACAAATTATACTTAACTTACTTGGTAGAACAGTAGTTGTAAAAGATATGGATACAGCCATAAACTTAGCTAAAAAAGACCATTATTCTTTCCGTATTGTTACTCTCGACCGGAGATATTATTAGTTCTAGTGGTTCTATTTCAGGTGGTAGTGCACCTAACAAAACTGTAAATATTTTAGGAAGAAGTAGAGAAATTAAAGCATTAGAAAATGAACTTAAAAAACTAGAAAAGCAAATTAAAGAAAAAACGGAAGAAAAAGAAAATTATGCCTTAGCAATAAGCGATAGCATAGAAGAAACTGCAAAATTAGAAAAAACTTTGCAAGAAATAGAAATAGTTTATGCAACTGAAAAACAAAAAATGGTTGCAATAGAAGAAAATATTAGCAAATTAGAAGAAAGGCTTGCAAAATTAAAAGAAGATATAGCATCAGCCGATAAACAAAAAGAAGAAAATGCAAATCAAAAGCAAATAAACGAAGAAAAAATACAAGCATTAAACAAAGAAAATGAAGAACTAAATCAAGTTATAGAAAGCTTTTCTAATGCAAATAAGGACCAACAAACATATATAAACAATTTAAATATGGATATAACTAACCTAAAAATTTCAGTTGGCTCTTTTGACGAAAGCGAAAGCTCAATAAATGAAATTGTAGAAAGAATAACATTAGATATTGAGAATTTGCAAAACAGTATAGAAACAAAAACCGCATCAATTTCAAACTTTATAGAAGAAAATCAAAATTTAGAATTAGCTATTACAGAATATGAAGCACAAATTATTAAAATTAAGGAAGAAGTAGCAAATAGTTCAAGCACAATAGAAAAATTAAAAGAGCAAAGAGCTTCTAAAAACGAAGAACTATCAAAAACAGAAGAGCAAATAAACAGTAAATTTAGCACATTAGAAGACATAAAAGAGCAAATAGTAAAATTAGATGTTAAAAAAACTAAAATAGAAGAAGATATAACTGAGCTAACAGAAGAATTGTGGAACGAATACGAACTAACACCTAATGCAGTAGAAAATTATCAAAAACCAGAAAATGTGGCAGTAGCTCAAAAACAAGTAAAAACTTTACGAGATAAAATAAAAGATTTAGGAAGCATTAATATTGATTCTATTGAAGAATACAAAAAAACAAAAGAAAGATATGACTTTATGTCTGAGCAAAGGCTAGACTTAGAAAACACAGCTACAAAATTAAGAAAAGTAATTAATGATATAACAGAAAATATGAAAGTACAATTTAAAGAAAAATTTGAACAAATAAACAAAAACTTTAATAATGTATTTTGTGAACTATTTGGCGGAGGAAAAGCAGAATTAATACTAGAAGATGAAGCAAATCTTTTAGAATGTGGCATAAATATAAATGTTCAGCCACCAGGAAAAAAATTGCAAAATATGATGCTACTTTCAGGTGGAGAAAAAGCATTTACTGCAATTGCACTTTTATTTGCCATACTTCAAATAAACCCTGCACCATTCTGCATTTTAGACGAAATTGAAGCAGCACTAGATGATGTAAACGTATACCGCTTTGCCGAATATTTAAAAAAATTCTGCTCTGAAACGCAGTTCTTAGTTATAACTCATAGAAAAGGAACTATGGAAGCGGCAGACACAGTTTACGGTATTACAATGGAAGAAAACGGTATTAGTAAGCTTTTATCTATAAAACTAAAATAAAAAAATTCATAAAACAGCAAAAAATAAAACTCGAGCAATAACCTATTTATATAAGGAATTGCTTGAGTTTTATTTTTTACAAGTTAACTTCAATACTCTCTTACGAAGTCTTCTTGTCATACTCTTCCAAAGCCTCGGTAGCATACTGCGTATCTGTAAGACATGGAAGATACTCCTTACCGTACTTTTGCCTTGTTTCATTACCCTTTCCAGTAATCAAAATAACACTATTTGGATTTTCCAAAATTGCATTTTTAATAGCCTCTCCACGATCTTCTATAATCTTGTAATTTCCATTTTCTTTAGAAATATAACCTGCAATTTCCTTGCAAATATCAACAGTATCTTCAGGGCCAGGATCTTCTGCTGTTAAATAGCTAATATTTGAATTTATACCAGCGAGTGTTCCTAAATCCCTTCTACGAATCTGCGCTTTTCCACCAGGGCAGCCAAACACAGTAACAATTTTTTTATTTGGATACTCCTGCTTAGTAGATTCATATAATTTTTGAAAACTTAATTTATTATGAGCATAATCTACAATAACAATAATACTTCCATCTTTACTTACATGTGATTCCATTCTTCCGCTTGCACGAGCAACTTTTAAGCCCTCATAAATATTAGAATAAGGAATATTAAGGCTAATTGCTATACTAATTGCAGCTAAAGCATTTTCTACATTAAATAACCCAGGCATAGTAAGAAGCATGTCCTGCTCAAATTTAGGAGTTCTTACCCTAAAAGAAATTGCATTATGGCCTTGTTTTTGAATATTATAGGCATAAACATCTGCACTTTCATTTTTTGCACTAAAAGTAATAAACCTTTTTGCCTTTTTACTATGCTCTAAAATAATATAAGCATAGTCTGAATCTAAGTTAACACAAGCAGTTTCAGTTTGGTCAAAAATTTTTAATTTACATTTAAAATAATTTTCAAAACTAGGATGCTCAATAGCGCTTATATGATCTTCAGAAATATTTAAAAATGCACCAACCTTATAATAAATATCGTGAACCCTATTTAACATAAGGGACTGACTACTAACTTCCATAACAAAATTTTTCATATTACAATCCACACTATTACGTATATGCTCTTGAATTTCAATTGATTCAGGGCTTGTAATTAAAGATTCTTTGCAAGTTTTACCATCATAAGCATCAATAGAAGAAAGAATTGCAGTATCTGGCATACCATGTTCCCTCATATAATTATCTAAAATACTTTTAATATAATATGCAGTAGTAGACTTTCCTTTTGTACCAGTAATTCCAATCATATTAATTTTTTTAGCAGGATAGTCAAAATACATACAAGATAAGCAAGCTAAGGCTTTTCTAATATTTTTTACTACAATGTGAGGAAAATTAGTTTTAGTAACATTTTCCTTTTCTGCAACATAGCAAATAGCACCATTTTTAATTGCTTCTTCTAAGTATTCAGGTTTATAATTTATTCCCTTACATACATACAAAGTGTTAGCTAAAACTTCTTTAGAATTATGAGTAAGTTTTTCAATAGCAGTGTTTTGTAAAATAGAAAAATCTATTTCAGTCGGAATAAATTCTATTAAATCTTCTTTTTGCAAGGCAGAAATATAATCTTTTAATAAATATAATTTCATTTAAAATTCCATCCCTTTCTATCTTTATTTGGAAAATATACACAATATTTTCATATTGTACCCCTAAATATATAAATGATATTAAAAAATAATAAATTATTTCAATAACACCTATATATTATACTAAATATACCCAAAAATCAATATTTTAAAAAACAATTGCAAGTTTCCATAAATTGTGCTATACTATTCCTACATTCCAAATTGGAATGAAGTTGAAAGGAGTGTAAAACTTGGAGAAAAAAACAATATATGTCTCCGGTGCACTCACCAATTCTGGTCGGAGAAAACTCTACGAAAGAATTGGTGAAGTAATAAGTGAGCTTGGCTATGAGCCATATATTCCTCACTTGCACACAGACCCAGTAAAAAATCCAGACGTAAGTCCAAGCACTGTCTACAACATAGACAAAAAAAAGGTACAATCTTCGTGCCTTGTAGTTGCCTATGTTGGTCTCCCTTCTTTTGGAGTTGGGGCAGAGCTGGAAATGGCAAACGAAAAAGGAATTCCTATCATTTTGATGTACGAGCTTAATACTAAGGTAAGCAGGCTGGTACGCGGAATTCCTTCGGTAAAAGTACAAATATCTTACCAAAGTCAGGAAGTAGCACTTGAATACTTAAGGGAAAATATCAAAAAAATTAATCCGTAAAGCACTCCATTGGGGAAGGGTTTCATACCTTTCCTCATCTTTTTAGTTTAGCTGGCAAAAAACATAAATCATTTTGAGTGTAAAAAATATAAATGAAAGTGCATAAATTTTTATACGTAGCATAATTTAATTTGTCATAATTCTAAGACAAGCCTCATATAATACTAAAAAAGAGTTGCTAGAAAAAATTAGCAGTTTTATTTTTTTATAACTTAAAATACAAAAGCAAAAATCTTAAATTTTAGTAAGGAGGAAAGCAAAATGTGGCATACATTATCAGCAAAAGAAACGGAGCAAAAATTAAAAACAAACTTAAATAACGGTTTAACTACTAAACAAGTAGAAGAAAGAAGGCAAAAATGTGGCTTAAACCAGCTAGAAGAACAAAAAAAGAAATCTATAATAATTAGGTTTTTAGAGCAATTTAAAGACTTTATGATTATTATTTTGCTTATTGCTTCTGTTATATCAGCCATAGTAGCAAAAGTAGAAGGGAGCAATGATTATTTTGACTCAATAATTATTATTGCCATTGTTGTTTTTAATGCAATTATGGGCTTGGTGCAAGAAACAAAAGCAGAAAAATCGCTAGAAGCTCTAAAGAAAATGTCTGCTCCAACTTGTAAAGTAAGAAGAGATGGAAAGCTACTTACAATAAAAGGAGAAGAGGTAGTACCAGGTGATATTGTAATTTTAGAGGCAGGAGGCTATGTGCCAGCAGATGGAAGATTAATATCTTCTTCAAACTTAAAAATAGAAGAATCAAGCCTAACTGGCGAAAATGTTCCAATTTTAAAAGAGGCAAATACTGTTTTACCAGAAAAAGCAGTTTTAGGTGATATGGTAAACATGGCATTTAGCACAACAATAGTAGTAAATGGTCATGGCGAAATGATAGTAACAGAAATAGGAATGAACACAAAAGTAGGCAAAATTGCCAAAATGATTTTGGTTAATGAATCTCCAGAAACACCAATTCAAAAGAAATTAGGACAAGTAGGAAAAACATTAGGAATTGCATGTTTAGTAATTTGTGTTTTCATATTTTTAATAGGAATTATTAAAAAAATAGAACCAATAGAAATGTTTATGACATCTGTTGGACTAGCAGTTGCAGCAATTCCAGAAGGCTTACCTGCAATTGTTACTATTATGCTTTCTATTGGGGTCACAAAAATGGCTAGAAAAAATAGCATTATTCGTAAGCTTCCAGCAGTAGAAACTTTAGGAAGTAGTAGTGTTATTTGCTCAGATAAAACAGGAACATTAACTCAAAATAAAATGCAGGTAACAAATATTGTAAGTAGCAATGGCGAAATTACAGATAGCAATTTTTCAAAATGGATAATGCAACTTGCTACAATGTGTACAGATGTAGAAGTTTTTAAAAATAATGGAAAGCTAGAAGTAAATGGAGAGCCAACAGAAGTTGCCATTGTAAATAAAGCTTTAGAAGTAGGAGAAAATAAGGAAGAACTGTATAATATAATGAACAGAGTAGCAGACATTCCATTTGATTCTAACAGAAAAATGATGACAACTATTCACAAAAAAGCTAATGGTTTTCGTATAATTACAAAAGGAGCACCAGATGTATTATTAAAAAGATGTAAGTATATTTATCAAAACGGAAAGCTGACATCCTTGGATTCTAGTATTCTAAAACAGCTAGAAAAGCAAAATTTACAAATGGCTGAAAAAGCTTTAAGAGTACTTGCAATTAGCTACTTAGATATTGATAGTTTGCCAAGTGTAATAGATAGCAAAAATATAGAGCAAAACTTAATTTTTGTTGGATTAATAGGAATGATAGATCCTCCAAGAGAAGGCGTAAAAGAAGCGGTTGCAACTTGTAAAAGGGCAGGAATAAAAACTGTAATGATTACAGGTGACCACATTGCAACAGCAACTGCAATAGCAAAAGAACTTGGAATACTTAAACCTTTAGATTTAGCTATAACAGGTGAAGAACTAGATGAAATTCCAGATGATATTTTAAAAAAGAACATTATGAAATATTCTGTTTTTGCAAGAGTTACACCAGAACATAAAGTTAAAATTGTAAATAGCTTTAGATCTACCGGAGCAGTAGTTGCAATGACAGGAGATGGCGTAAATGATGCACCAGCCTTAAAACAAGCAGATATTGGTATTGCTATGGGGCAAAACGGCACAGATGTTGCCAAAAATGCAGCAGATATGGTTTTAACAGATGATAATTTTGTAACAATAGTTGAAGCTGTTAAACAAGGAAGAAATATTTTTGACAATATTAAAAAAGCAGTTCATTTTCTAATTGCTACTAATATTGGTGAAATTATTACTATATTTTTAGGGCTTTTATTAGGCTTAAAATCGCCGTTGCTTGCAATACAATTATTATGGATAAACCTAGTAACAGATTCACTTCCAGCAATTGCTATTGGCTTAGAAAAGCCAGATAAAGATATTATGAACAGAAAGCCAAGAGATAGTAAAAAAGGAATTTTTGCAGACGGCTTATGGGTAAAAATATTTGCAGAAGGAACAATGCTTGGAGTATTAACATTATTTAGTTTTAGCATAGGAAATTATTTATACAATGTAGAAGTTGGAAGAACAATGGCATTTGTATCTTTGGGACTTTTAGAATTAGTACATAGCTTTAACATTAAAACAGAAGAATCTTTATTTAAGGTTGGATTTTTAGAAAATAAATATTTATTAGGTGCATTTCTTTTAGGAAGCTTATTACAAGTTGTAGTTGTGGTAATTCCACCGGTTGCAAATCTATTTAAATTAGTTCCACTAAATGCTACTCAGTGGTTATATACTATGGGAATTTCAATAATGCCACTTATAATAATAGAAATGCAGAAAAAAATAAATGAAATTAGATTTGGAAAAATAGTTTATACACGAGAAGAAGCAAAGCAAACATATTAAAATTATATATTGAAGCACATACAAGATTTAAATGAGTCAAGAAAAATAAAATTAAAAGAAATATAAAAACCATAAGAAAAGGACATGAAGAAAATCAAAAAGAACGAAAGAAAAACATGTATAAAAATACAATAAAATGTACACATAGAAAATAGAAGAAAATACAAGGAAAAGCGAGTAAAAAAGAGAAAAATGCATATAAATTCCAATTTGAAAACCTAAAATTTCACTTGAAGTAAATAAAAATGGAAATCATAAGTATAATTTGTTTGAAATAACACAAAATATATGATATAATTAAAAAGTCGCGCATAGTAAAAAGGAGAGTGAAATTTATTTTAAACAATAAAATAAAATACTACACAAAAGAAATGATTAGATGTATAAATCTAATAGCAATTGCTTTATTTATTGTTATGACAATAATTTTCATAAAATTCAAACCAGTATGCATAGTTAGTGCAAATGGAGAAAAATTAGGATATATAAATAATAAAAAAGACTTTGAAACAAAAGTAAATGAACTAATATATAACAACAAATCTGAAAATATTGTATCCATAGATAGTGTTACAGTAGATTACGAATTTGCTTTTGTAAGCAAAGATAAACAAATAAATGAAAATGAAATAATTGCTAAAATACAAGATCAAACAGAAATTACTTATAAATATTACGCAGTTACAATAAATAATAAACAAAAATCTATTGTAAATACATTATCTGAAGCAGAAGAATTAGCCACAGAAATAAAAGAAAATTACAATGATGTTACTTCAAATGTTGAAATTAACGAAGTTTATACGCAAAACGAAGATGAATATAAAACAGTAAATTTACAAGTTGCCGAAAAAGAAATATCTACTGAATTAGAAAAAATAAAATCTTCTTCTGTAAATGGCATATATTTAGCGCAAAAGCCTATTACAGGTGTAATAACATCCAGATATGGAAGTAGAGAAAGTATACGTACACATGCACACACAGGGTTAGATATAGCAGCACCTTATGGCACAAAAATTAAAGCGGCAGCAGATGGAACTGTTATATGGTCTGGTTATAAAGGAAGCTATGGCAATTTAGTAATAGTAGATTGTGGAAAAAATGTAGAAATTTATTATGGACATTGTAGTAAATTATATGTAGAAAGTGGGCAAAAAGTTAAAGCAGGGGATGTAATTGCAGCAGTTGGATCAACAGGAAATTCAACAGGAAACCATTTACACTTTGAAATTAGAGTAAATGGAAGTAGTGTAAACCCTCAAAAGTATATTTATAACAACTAATTTTTAATGTTTTCAAACTTATCACGTGCAATTCACAAAATAGACAAATAACTTTAGTATATTATATATGTAGTCAATAATAAAGTTACTCCGTTATTGATTATAAATTAGTAAAACATCCCCTTTTATTTTCAAAAAGTAGCCATGAGAAAAACGGCTACTTTTTATATATCTATCAATCATATATGCTTTATTAATTTTTTTAAATAATGTATTTATATTATAGTAATTATGGCTAATATAATAAATAAAGCACCAATAAAATTAGTGAAATACTAAGTTTTATTGGTGTTATTATTGTCTAAATCTGATTGTTCGGTTAAACTAACTAACTCCTTTCGATCTTATCTCTAATCTAAGGTTGTTCTTGCAAAGTAACAGAAATTTCTTTTTCATTTCCATTACGATTAATTACTAATTTAATTGTATCTCCAATTTGTTTTTTATTTTTAATCTCATTTAATTCTTCTATTTTAGAAACTTTAGTATCATCTGCTTTAATGATAATATCACCAATTTTTAAACCAGCCTTTTCAGCTGCAGAAAACTCATCAATTGTACGAATATAAATGCCAAGAGTTGGAAGTTTATATTCTTTTACTTGTTCTTCAGTTAAATCAATTCCGCTAATTCCAATATATGGTCTTTTTACTTTACTATATTCAATTAATTGTTCATAAATATCTTTAGTAGAATTAATAGGAATTGCAAAACCAACACCTTCTACTCCATCTCCAGAAAGTTTTAATGTATTAACACCTATTACTTGACCTTTGCTATTTACTAAAGCACCACCACTATTTCCTGCGTTAATTGCAGCATCAGTTTGAATAGTATTATATTTAATACCATCATTATCAGTAACCTCTCTATTTACTGCACTTATAATACCAGCAGTTACACTATTATCTAGACCTAAAGGACTACCAATTGCCATTGCAAACTCACCAACTTTTACAGAATCAGAATCTCCAAGTTCTGCAGCAGTTAAACCATCTTTTTCAATTTTAATAACTGCTAGGTCAGTTTGACTATCAGTACCAACAATTTTAGCTTCATATTCAGTATCATCGTTATATAATTTAACATTTACTTTATTTGCCTCTTCAATTTCGTAAAAAGAACTTGAATTAGTAGAAGTAACAACATGGTTATTTGTTAAAATATAGCCATCTTCACTAATTATAATTCCTGACCCCTTAGCTGTTGCAGTTTGAGGATTTCTACTAAAAATAGAACTAACAGAATATTCAACAGTAATAGCAACAATAGAAGGTTGAACTTTTTGAGCAACTCCTGTACTTGTATCAGAGTAATCTTGTAAAGAAATAAATAAAGTATTTAAGTTAGCATTAGAATTATTATCATTGCTTTCACCTTTTACAGAAGTAGAACCAGAATCAGAAGGAGCAGTAACTAATTTTTCTATAATTGTTTTCTTTAAACTAGGAATTGTAATGCAACTTCCAATAACTATTGTGGTTCCTAAAACACCACATAAAAAAGGTAATACTACAGTTTTACCAAAGCCAGCCCCATTAGATTTTGGCTTTTTGCTTTCTTCATTAAAAGCCTTATAACTTGTTCCGTGTAGTAGTGCTAGCTACATTTTTAAAAATTTGATTATTAACATTATCATTATTATTTTGATTGTCTTCCATTATTTTACCTCCGAAATTTATATTTTATATTATAATATCTTAAAACACTATTATCATACAATAGATTTGTGAAAAAAATGTGAAGATTTTGTATTTTTTTTAGTTCATTAGCATTGTAGAAATATGTAAAAATTAGTATTGTAGAAAATTGTAGAAAAATGTCGTAAAATTTATTGGTAAATTTTTATATAAAGGTTGACTATAAAAATATAAGTGTTATAATATGTTTTATCAAGTTAATAAAACTTGAAATTTTAAATGGAAGGTGGTGAAAATTATATGGATAATCAAATAACTAAAGAAATTTACACTAAAGATATGGCAGAAATCAAAGCCAAATTAGATGAACATGACAAAAACTTCAAAGAAATATATACTAAAGATATGGTAGAAATCAAAGCAAAATTAGCTGAACATGACCAAAACTTCAAAGAAATTAAAGAAACTTACACTAAAGATATGCTAGAGATCAGAGCAAAACTAGCAGAGCATGACAAAGACATTAAAGAGTTAAAAGAAATGATACAAAGTCTTCAAAGAACGATGCTTATTATTGAAGATGCAGTTACAAACAAAATACCAGCACTTTTTGATGGCTATGCTATGCATCAAGAAAAACAAGAACAGCTAGAAAACAAAGTAGACAAAATAGAAGAAAAAGTAGAAACTCATTCTATTAGAATTGCGGCCTTAGAAACAATTTATAGTAATAACTAAAATAGGCCATCAAAAAATCTTATCTTAAAAATTTTTATTCAAGAATATAGTGTAATAATTCACTTATTTCTAGAGAAATGGAGCTTAAATATGTATTCTTATTATCATAAAGAGTATATATCTAAGCTCCATTTTAACTAAAATCTATTATTGCCCATTTTACATTTTTATGATATAGTATAAAAAATAAAGAAATGTAACATTAATGAACCAAGAAAAGGAGAAAAAAATGAAAAGCGAAAAAGGAATGACATTATTAACAACTGCTATTTTAGTAGTAGTTATTGCTGCACTAGTTTTTGCAATAGTTTATTATGCTAGAATGCAGTATGCAAAAGAACGCTTAGAAGATATAAAAACAGACCTACTTTTAGTTCAATTAAAAGTAAAAACAATACAAGAAGAATACACACTAGAAAAGAAAAAAGAAGAAGTATTAAAAGGAACAAAACTAGCAAGTATGCAAGATGATGAAATAATTAAACAATTTTTAGAAAAAGAAAAAATTGACGTAAATGAAAAAAATAAAAAATATTATGTACTAAATAAAGAAAATTTACAAGAGCTAGACTTAGGAAAAGTAGAATTAGATGAAGATGCATATTATGTTGTAGAATATACTACAAATGAAATATATTACACAAAAGGTTTTACATATTCTGATGGAAAAACATATTACAAACTAACAGAAATACAAAATTTAGAAACAGATAGCGATGAATAAATATCTTACTATTATGATTATAATTACATTAAAGCTTTAATAGTACTAGTTTTCTTGTTTTTCAAATTGCCCGTTGCTAGAAGCCAAGCTCAAAGAAGAATATTCAGAACGGACCTCTCAAAACTGCGAAAAATAGTACTATTAAAGCAATTAACTATAAAACTATTAACTAATAATATAAATTCAGCTTATAATATAAATTTATAAATAAAACAGCAATTAAAAACGTAAAAAGAGGAAAAAGTAATGAAAGAAAAAGAATTAGAAAGACTAACTAATTTAAAAAAGGAAGAAACAGAATTTTATAAAAAAGGAATAAAATTAATTGCAGGGATTGATGAGGCAGGCAGAGGACCATTAGCAGGCCCAGTAGTTGTAGCATGTTGTATAATGCCAGAAAATTCTATGATAGAAGGAGTAAATGACTCAAAAAAAATCGCAGAGAAAAAAAGAGAAAAACTATATGACGAAATTACAAATGAAGCAATTAGCTATGGGGTAGGAATTATTAACCAAACAGAAATAGATGAAATAAATATATTACAAGCAACTAAAAAAGGCTTAACAATAGCTATAAAAGAAGCAGAAGAAAAATTAAAACAAAAAAACCTAGAAAAGCCAGAAGTTATATTAGTAGATGCACTTACTAAAATAAATACAGATGGTATTCCATATAAATCTATTATACATGGTGATGCTATTAGTTATTCAATAGCATGCGCCTCAATAATTGCAAAAGTCACAAGAGATAGAATGATGAGGCAGTGGGACGAAGTATATCCACAATATGGATTTGGAGCACATAAGGGCTATGGAACAGCAAAACATATACAAGCAATTAAAGAATATGGACCATGTCCACTTCATAGAAAAACTTTTATAACACATTTTATATAATATATTATTAATAATTTGCAACTACAAAAACCACTAATTACTTATTATACAAAAATAACTTTTAAATTTTGAAAGGATTTGTGCAAAATGAACATACAAGAAATAATAGCTAAAAAAAGAGATAAATTAGAACTTAGTAAAGAAGAAATTGAATATTTTATCACAAACTATACAAATGGCAAAATTGCAGATTATCAGGCAGCAGCACTAGTAATGGCAATTTATATAAATGGAATGAGCGATGAAGAAACTACAAACCTAACACTTTCTATGGCACATTCTGGAGACATTTTAGACTTATCAGAATTAGGAACAGTTGTAGATAAACATTCTACTGGTGGAATAGGCGATAAAGTAACCCTAATTTTAGCACCAATAATTTCATCTTTTGATATTCCAGTGGCAAAAATGTCTGGCAGAGGCTTAGGCTACACCGGCGGAACCATAGATAAACTAGAATCAATTCCTGGTTATAAAACAAATCTTACAATACAAGAATTTATACAAAATGTTAAGAAAAATGGAATATCTGTAATTAGTCAAACACTTAATTTAGCTCCAGCAGATAAAAAATTATATGCATTAAGAGATACTATATCTGCAACAGAAAGTATACCACTTATTAGTTCTAGTATTATGAGTAAAAAAATAGCAGCAGGAGCTAATAAAATTGTGTTAGATGTAACTTGCGGAAGCGGAGCTTTTATGAAAAATTTAAAACAAGCAGAAAGCTTAGCTAAAATGATGAAAAAAATAGGAGACCTAGCAAATAAACAAACAGTTTGTATAATTACAAATATGGATGAACCTTTAGGAAAAGCAGTAGGCAATTCTTTAGAAGTTATAGAAGCAGTAGAATTTTTAAAAGGAAAAATGGAGCAAGATGTAAAAGAAGTAATTTTAGAATTAGGAAGCTACATGATAAAACTAGCAGGTAAAGGAGAAAATATAGAAGAAAACAAACAAAAAATATTAGAAAACATAGCAAACGGAAAAGCTTATGAAAAATTTAAAAATTGGATATCATCACAAGGAGGAGATGTAAACTTTTTAGAAAATGTACAAAACTTTAAAAAAGCAAAATATATAACACCAGTAGTAGCACAAAAAAATGGATATGTTACTAGCTTAAATGCTCAAAAAGTAGGCGAAATATCTATGAACTTGGGAGCAGGAAGAATACAAAAAGAAGATACAATTTCTCCAGAAGTAGGAATTATTTTAGAAAAGAAAATAGGAGCTGAAGTACAAAAAGGTGAAATATTAGCATATATTTATGCAAATAATGAAGAATTAGCAAACAAACAAGCTAAAAACTTAGAAGAAGTTTATGAAATACAAGAAAATAAGCCAAAATTAAAGAAAAATATTTTAGAAATAATAGCATAAAATAACAAAAATAGAGGATATTACACCTTATAATTGGTACAATATTCTCTATTTTTATAAAATATTATTTATAATATTTTGCATAAAATTAATCAAGATTTCTTTTTTCAATATGGCTTGCAAAATCAGCAAATTGATCCTGTGCCAAAAAGCGATTTAAATTATTTGCTGTAATTCCTGTACAAGAAATAACATTATTCATATTATAAAAATCAGAACCACTTACATTTTCTTCAATATAATTTTTTAATCTGCCAATTTCCATTTGATCTTTTTGCTCACAATTTGGGCATACACTATTTTCAGAAACAAAAAAACATCCACAACGACAACATTTATTAAAATTCATATATTTAACCCCCAAAAAACTATATAAATTGTATGTCACACTATTATTATGTAATTATAATAAGTTTAAACTTTCACTTATGATAAGAAAGTATATCACAAAATAATACAAAAAGATACAAAAATTTTTAAAATATTAAAAATTTTGTAACCATATAATAATTATAATTGCATTAAAGCTCGAATAGTACTATTTTTCGCAGTTTTGAGAGGTCCCGTTCTGACTTTCTTCTTTGAGCATACTTCTGCAACGGGCAATTTGAAAAACAAGAAAACTAGTACTATTCGAACGGACTAACTATAAAATTATTAACTTATAACAAAATTTTTTCTAAAAAAATGTATTGATTTTTAATAAAAAATATTTTATTATTTTAATGAATAAAAACATTTAATGTGAAGTAAAATTTATTAAAAAAATATTTAATAAATCTACTTACTTCATATAAAATAAAAAATACAAGGAGGAAAAAAATATGAAAGCTTATGTATGTAAAGTATGTGGATATATCCACTTTGGAGAAGAGGCTCCAGAAAAATGCCCACAATGTGGTGCACCAAAAGATAAATTTGAATTAAAGGAAGAAACTTCAGAAAAAACTTATGCAGATGAACATGTAATTGGTGTTGCACAAGGTTTAGATGAAGAAGTAGTAAAAGGATTAAGAGAAAATTTTGCAGGAGAATGCTCAGAAGTTGGAATGTACCTAGCAATGAGTAGACAAGCAGATAGAGAAGGATATCCAGAAATAGCAGAAGCATTTAAAAGATACGCATTTGAAGAAGCAGAACATGCTGCAAAATTTGCAGAATTATTAGGAGAAGTTGTTTATCCAGACACCAAAAAGAATGTAACTTTAAGAGCAATGGCAGAACATGGTGCTTGTATGGGTAAAAAAGAACTTGCAACAAAAGCAAAACAACTTGGATATGATGCAATTCATGACACGGTACACGAAATGTGCAAAGATGAAGCACGCCACGGAAGAGGTTTTGACGGATTATTAAAAAGGTATTTTGCATAAATAAAAAAAGAAAGTAGAGAAATTATGAAATCTAAAAAAAATATAATAGTATATGTTATTTTTTGCTTTATTACATTAGTACTATTTGCAATAAAATTTGGTAGTAATAAAGAAGAAAACTCTGATATTTTTATACAAGGATTTTTATTACTAATTATATTATTAACAATAGGTATATTAACTTTAAAAAAGAATATAAGCAATAAAACAAAAATAGCATTAATACTAATAGCAATAGTGCTGTTTATAAGTTATCCATTATATAATGACTATTTAGTATATTCTCATGACATAGCATTTGGCTTAATGAAAATTGATGGACTAAAAAGTGCACTGGAAAGTTTTCAAATTCCAGCTAGAATATATCCATTAGTAAATAATGGATATGGCTATGCAGTGCCTATGCTATACCCAGAACTATTCATTTATATTCCAGCAATATTAAGAGTATTAAATGTATCAATTGAATTTTCTTATAAAATATTAATATTCTTTATAAATGCAGCTGCTGTATTTTCTATGTATATAGCAGTAAAAAAAATATCAAAATCTACAGCAGCGGGAATTATAGGCTCAATCATATATGCTACAGCAACTTATAGACTAGTAGATACATACACAAGAGGAGCCATTGGCGAAGCATTAGCAATGTCCTTTTTCCCGCTTGTAATATGGGGCTTATATGAACTGTGCGCAGGCGATAAAAAGAAATGGTACATATTTGTTATAGGAATTACATGCATTATACAATCGCACATATTAAGCTTAATTACCACTGCAATGGTTTGTATAGTAATATTTGTATATTTTATAAAAAATATTATAAAAGAAAAACGTTATTTTAAAATTATACTATCAGGAATACTTATTGTTTTAGTAAACCTATGGTTTATAGTTCCATTTTTAGAAGCATATAGCTTAGACTTAAATGTAAAAGCAAGGCCTACATCAGTAAATTCGTATATGTTTGATCTTCATAATGTAATACCAGCAGAATTATTTAACGTATTTGATGATATTAGTAGTAATAGAACATCAAAAAGTAATGATATTGGTATGCCAGGAGAAATGAACCTTTCTTTAGGGCTATTTTGCACAATAGGAATTCCACTTTGTATAATATACTTATTTAAAAACAGAAAAGAAAATAATAATTTAAATAAATTTATTAAAATATTGGTATTCTTAGGAATTACATTTTTACTACTTTCAACATCAATTATACCATGGGAAACTTTGCAAGAAATGTATAAACCTATAAGGTGGCTATCAGCAACTATGCAATTTGCTTGGAGATTTTTAGGCCCAGCTACTGTAACAATTGCAATGGCAATGAGCATTATTATAGGAAAATATGTAGACTCAAAATATAAGGAAAATACAAGTATAATAGAAAATTACAAAATAGTATTTGAAATTGGTATAACTGCAATAGCAATTTTTGTAATTATAGCTAGCCCATATTCAAAACAAGAAAAATACAAAATAGTGAACTATAATCCAGTACCTTACCCAGAATATTATTTATTAGGAACTAATATTTCATTATTATCTGAAGATAAATATGTTACCTCAAATAGATCAATTCAAATTACTAATCATCAAAAAGAAGGAAGCAAAATTGTATTAGACTATATAAACTATATAAATACTGGATATATTGAAGTACCATTATTATACTATCCGGGTTATGTAGCAAAAGACGAAAACGGAAAGAAATTAGAAATAACCTGTGGAGATAATAATGTAGTTAGAATAGAATTAAATGAAAGAAAAGCAGGAACAATAACAGTAGATTATGAAGAAAAGCCTATATACCGTTTAGCAGATATTGTATCATTGGTTTCAATACTTGGCTTGCTAATATATATAATAATTAACAAAAAGGTTATCAATTAATGTTAATTGCTTAAATAGTACTAGTTAATGATCTTATAGTTAACCTGCTAGAATAGTACTAGTTTTCTTGTTTTTCAAATGCCCGTTGCTAGAAGCCAATTTCAAAGAAGAGGGTTCAGAACGGGACCTTTCAAAACTGCGAAAAATAGTACTATTCTAGCTTTAATGTAATTATAAATATTATGTAGTAGCCAAAATATATAAAAAATCTAAAAAAGTGTTGCATTAGCAACACTTTTTATGATATAATAGTGCTCGTTATGAAAATACACACATATTGCAAGTATAAAAAAAGTGCTTAAACTAATCAAGTCTTTTTATACGCTAACTAGCAATATGGAGGAATAACTAAAAGGAGGAATTAAATTATGGCAGTAGTTGCAATGAAACAATTACTAGAAGCAGGTGTTCACTTTGGACATCAAACAAGAAGATGGGATCCAAAAATGGCTGAATACATATTCCAAGCTAGAAATGGTATCCATATCATCGACCTACAAAAAACATCTAAAAAATTAGACGAAGCATATAGCTTCCTAAAAGAACAAGCAGAAGAAGGAAAAACAGTTTTATTTGTAGGAACCAAAAAACAAGCACAAGAGTGCGTAAAAGAAGCTGCTGAAAAATGCGGTATGTACTATGTTAATCAAAGATGGTTAGGTGGTACATTAACAAACTTTGAAACAATCAGAACAAGAATTAAAAGATTAACACAACTAGAAACAATGCAAACAGATGGCACATTTGATGTATTACCTAAAAAAGAAGTTATTCTTTTAAAGAAAGAAATGGAAAAACTAGAAAAAAATCTTGGTGGAAT
>CANQCT010000020.1 GCA_947589835.1 uncultured Clostridia bacterium | reverse complement strand
GAAGCACTAACATAAAAATTAAAATTTGTCGCGTTGGGGACGTTTCTTCACGCGACAATTTGTCGTTTTGGGGACGTCTCTTTAGGCGACAAACTGTCGCTTTGGGGACGTTTCTTTAAGCGACAAACTGTCGCTTTTGCAACACATTTATTTATTTAAAACTCAAAAAGTGCACAACAAAATTCTCAAAAAATGCACAACAAAATTCTCAAAAAATGCACAACAAAATGCTCAAAAAATGCACAACGAAATACTCAAAAATTGCACAACAAAATACTCAAAAAATGCACAAAACATATTGCGAAAAACAAAAAAATATGTTATTCTAAAAAAGAGGTGAAGTTAATGAAATTAACAAAAAAAGGCTATATGCCAAGATTAATAGATAAATCAATAGAAGAGAATTTAGAGATTTTTGGTGCTATTAGTATTGAAGGACCAAAATGGTGTGGAAAAACATGGACAGCCTTAAATCATTCAAGTAGTGTAACATATTTAAATAATACGGCAAATAATTTTAGAGAAAAACATTTAGCAGAAATGGATGTAAATTTAGTACTAGATAAAGATAAGCCAGAACTTATAGACGAATGGCAAGAAGTACCTGCAATATGGGATGCAGTAAGATTTAAATGCGACCAAGATAATGAAAAAGGAAAATATATTTTAACAGGTTCAAGCGTTCCAGTAAGTGATAAAATACATCATTCTGGGGCAGGTAGAATATGCAAAATGAAAATGTATACTATGTCTTTATTTGAGTCAGGAGACTCTAGTGGAGATGTATCTTTAAAAGATTTGTTTGAAAACAAAGTGAAAAATAAATTAGTAAACAAAGTAGATTTAATGAGATTAGCAGAATTAATAGTAAGAGGTGGCTGGCCAGAGTCCATTAATATTAGTGTTAATGGTGCTATGAGAATAGCTAGAAGCTATATTGATGCAGTATTAGAAAAAGATATAATAGAAATTGATGGTGTTAAAAGAGATAAACAAAAAATGGAAATGCTACTTAGGTCACTTGCAAGAAATGAAAGTACTATTTCTGCTAATAATGTATTAATGAAAGACATTGATGATAATATTACAGAAGAAGATGCTACCATAAGCAGGAATACAGTTACAGATTATCTAAATGTACTATATAGATTACATTTGATTGAAAATCAAAACTCTTTTATGTATAAAATACGTTCAAGATTAAATGTAGGAAAAAATCCTAAAAGACATTTTGTGGATCCATCATTGGGGTGTGCAATTTTAAATATTACTCCAGAAAAATTGATAAACGATTTAGAAACAATGGGATTATATTTTGAAGCTTTATGTGAAAGAGATTTGAGAATATATGCAGAAAGTATAGGAGCAAGGTTATATCATTATAGAGAAAATGATACTGGATTAGAAGTTGATAGCATAGTAGAAATTGCTGATGGAGAATATGGAGCAATAGAAATAAAATTAGGTGCAAATAAAGAAGAAGAAGCCGTAGCTAGTTTGAAAAAGTTTTATGAATTAGCAGAAGTTAAGCCTAAGTTCATGTGTGTAATTTGTGGTTTATATGATGCAGTTGTGAAAAGACCAGATGGAATTTATGTGTTACCCATTACAGCATTAAAACCATAATGAATGTTAACTAAAAAGGACGGATATAAATTATGAAAATAGGAATTGATATTGGCGGAAGTCATATTGGAATTGGCGTAGTAGATGAAAATGGTAAAATAATAGAAAAATGTGAAACTGATTTATATAATAAATGTATAAATAATATAGAATTAAATAATTGCCAGGCAAATACAAATAGTAAGCCGGTTTTGAGTGGCTGCAATAATATATTAAAACAGAATAATGATATAACTGAATTCATAGAAACATATATTGTAGAAAATATTAAAAAACTTCAAAAAAATTACAACATAGATGTAATTGGAATAGCAAGCCCTGGAACTCCAAAAAGCGGCAAAATTACTACAATGGTAAATTTAGGAATAAATGAGTTAGACATTACAAGCATCATAAAAAAAGCATATAATGGCAAAATATTAATAAAAAATGATGCTAAATGTGCAGGTTTGGCAGAAAAAACTTATGGAAGTTTAAAAAACTACAGTGATTGTGTATTTTTATGCTTAGGCACTGGAATTGGAGGCAGTGTGTTTATAAATAACAAATTGCTACAACCTAAAAGGTACCCAGCATTTGAAATAGGACATATGATTATACAAAAAGACGGAAAAGCTTGTAACTGCGGTAAAAAGGGCTGTTTTGAAACATATTGCTCAATAAAAAGATTTAAAAATGAACTAATACAAAATCTAAATCTAAATGAAGAAATTTTAGCAAAAGATTTACTAAAAATATTGAAAGAAGAAAAACAAAATGAAAAAGTACAAAAAATAATGAAAGAATATATAAATAACTTAATTATAGGTCTTTCTAATATAATAGATATATTTGAGCCTGAGTCTATTTCTTTAGGGGGTAGTTTTGTATATTTTGAGGATATTTTATACAATGAATTATTAAAAACTTATAATGAAAGAAAGTATGTTTTTAATAAAGAAAAATTGCCAGAACTAACACTTGCTACTTTAGGCAATGATGCGGGAATTATTGGCGCACCAATAGAAGGTTAATACCGTAATTTAGAAAAAACAAAAAAGTTAATATAAACGTAATTTAGAGAAGAAAATTAACATAAATATGATTTGACAAAAGCCAAAAAAAAAGTTATAATAAATAACAGTTGTTACCAAATTTGGTAAGGAAGAGATTTATATATAAAAAAAACAAACAAAAATAATATGATTAGAATAAATGAACTATGTTAGTGTTTTGCTAAATACTAACCATTATATGCATTAAAATAAAAATATGTTTAATGTGCGGCATTTAAATTAAACATATATATTTTAATATACGTACATTTAATATTAGTCTAGGTAAAAAGCGAAAAGGGATTTTTTATAATGTAGAAAAATCCCAAATTAAAAAGAAAAGATTTTCTAATAGTGAAAATCAATTATTTTGTATTGTTTTTAGTTTAAAAAATTGAAAAATGGTAAATCATACAAATTATAGAAAATGATTTATTTGTTTTTGCAATTTATTAAAAATATATAAATTGAAAAAACAAACAAAAAAAGGAGAGATATAAAAATAATGTTAACAAATGAAAGACATCAAAGTAATAGGAAAGAGAGAGATGAAACTATTACAAACCAAAGAAAAAATAGTTATAGAAATTCTAGATTAAATTCTACACAAAATAAAGCTGACCAAATGAGAAAGGCAGTAGTTAAAAAAGAAAATTTAAAAATTATACCTTTGGGCGGATTAGAAGAAATAGGAAAAAATATAACAGTTTTTGAATATGGAAATGAAATAGTGCTTGTAGACTGCGGTTTAGAGTTCCCAGAAGATGATATGCTAGGCGTAGACCTAGTAATACCAGATATAACATATCTAGAAAGAAACAAGGAAAAAATTAAAGGTTTAGTAATTACTCACGGACACGAAGACCATATTGGGGCAATACCATATATACTAAAACAAATAAACCTTCCTATTTATGCAACAAAATTAACAGCCGCTTTAATAAAAAATAAATTAGAAGAACATAACTTAGAAAAAACTACAAAAATACACATTGTAGAACAAGGAAAAACAGTTCACTTTGGAAAAATAAAGGTGGAATTTATACGTAGCAACCACAGTATTCCAGATTCTGTAATGCTTGCTATTCATACACCAGTTGGAGTTGTGCTTCATACAGGAGACTTTAAAATAGACTACACACCAATTGATGATAAAGTAATAGACTTAGGTAGAATAGCAGAATTAGGCAACAAGGGAATTTTGGCATTACTTTCAGATAGTACAAACAGTGAAAGAAAAGGTTTTACAATGTCAGAAAGCTCTGTTGGCGAAGTATTTGATAAGCTATTTTTAAATAACACAAAAAGAATAGTTGTAGCAACCTTTGCTTCTAATGTTCACCGTGTGCAACAAATTGTAAATTCAGCCATAAAATATGGTAGAAAAATTGCTGTATGTGGTAGAAGTATGATGAATATGATAGATGCCGCAATAGAATTAGGTTACATTAATGTACCTACAAATACTTTTATTGACATAGATAATATAAAAAATTACCGAGATGATCAACTAGTTATAATTACTACTGGAAGCCAAGGTGAGGCTATGTCAGCACTTACTAGAATGGCAAACGGGGAGCACAAAAAAGTAACTATTACACCAAATGATATGGTTATTATTTCTGCAACTCCAATACCAGGAAATGAAAAACTAGTTTCTAAAGTAATAGATGAATTAATGAAAATAGGTGCAACAGTTATTTACAGCTCTTTAGAGGATATTCACGTATCTGGCCACGCTTGCCAAGAAGAACAAAAATTAATATTAACTTTGGCAAAACCAAAATATTTTATGCCAGTTCATGGCGAATATAGGCAACTTATTGCTCATGCAGAAACAGCAAAAAAAGTTGGAATAGAGCCTCAAAACATATTTATAATGTCAAATGGTAGAACTTTAGAATTAAATGAAAATGAAGCTAAAATTACTACTTCTGTACCAAACGGAAAAATATTAGTAGATGGTTTGGGTATAGGTGATGTTGGAAATATTGTTTTAAGAGATAGACAGCACTTATCACAAGATGGTTTAATAGTAATTGTAATGACAATGGATAATTCAACAGGTGAAATAGTTTCAGGGCCAGATGTTGTATCAAGAGGATTTGTTTATGTTAGAGAATCTGAAAACTTAATGGAAGAAGTAAAAAGAGTTGCAAGGGAAGAAGTTAGAAGATGTGAAGAAAATCATATTCGTGACTGGGCAACTATTAAATCTAACGTAAAAGATACCTTAAAAGATTATATATTTGAAAGAACAAAACGTAACCCAATGTTACTACCAATTATTATGGAAGTGTAAGTAAATTTTAGAAGTGTAAGTAAAGTTTATAGGAACCTTTAAAAACCTAAATATTATAACAAGGAATGAGTTAAAAATGAATTACAAAGAACTAGCAGACTTAATTTTTCCAGATGTAAAAGAAATATCATATTATGAAGAAAAATATCCAGAAAGAAACTTACCAGAAGATGCAATAGTTACAAGGTTTGCACCAAGTCCAACAGGATTTGTTCATATTGGTGGATTAATGCAATGCGTTATAAACAGACAGCTTACAAATCAAACAGGCGGAGTATTTTTACTTAGAATAGAAGATACAGACCAAAAACGTGAAATTGAAAACGGTGTAGCGCAAATTGTAAATGCAGTTAAAGATTTTGGTATAGAATTTGATGAAGGAATGATAAACGAAACTGAAGAAAAGGGAGCTTATGGACCATACAAACAAAGTAATAGAGCCCCTATTTACCAAGCTTATGCTAAATATTTAATAGAGCAAGGAAGAGCATACCCTTGTTTTGCAACAGCAGAAGAACTAGAAGAAATGAGAAAAAAACAAGAAGCTGCCAAAATTAGAACAGGCTATTATGGCGTATGGGCAACTTATCGTAATTTGCCAGTAGATGAAGCTGCTGAAAAAATAAAAGCAGGAGTTCCATATATTATTCGTTTTAAATCAATGGGAAGTGAAGAAAAGAAAATAAGACATCATGACGTTATTAAAGGAAATATTGATTTTCCAGAAAATGACCAAGACATAGTTATTATTAAAGCAGATGGCCTTCCAACTTACCATTTTGCACATGCAGTAGATGACCATTTAATGAGAGTAACACACGTAATTCGTTCAGATGAATGGGTTTCTTCTATACCATTACACTTAGAATTATTTAAAACTTTAGGCTTTAAAACTCCTAAGTATTGCCACTATGCTCCTATTTTAAAAGAAGAAGATGGCAAAAAACGTAAAATTAGTAAAAGAAAAGATCCAGAAGCAGCTGTTAGCTATTATCACGAAGAAGGCATTCCAGCAAAAGCTGTTTGCGAATATTTAATGAATATTGGAAACTCTAATTTTGAAAGTTGGAGAAGAGCAAACCCTGATAGCCCAATGTCAGATTTTAAATTTGAAATTAATAAAATGAGTGTAAGTGGTGCAATATTTGACTTAGTTAAGCTATTAGATGTTTCTAAAAATGTTATTTCAAAATATACAAAAGAAGCAATGTACGAAGAAGTATTAGAATGGGCAAAAAGATATGATAGTGAGCTTGAAAAATTATTAGAAAATAAAGAATATGCGCTTAAAATTTTTGGAATAGAAAGAGGTAGCAGTAAGCCTAGAAAAGACATATCAAAATGGTCTGATGTAAAAAATGCTATTATTTATATGTTTGACGAAGAATTTTTTAAACAAGATACAAATTTTGAATATGGCAAAATAAATGATAAAAATGAAATCAAAAAAATATTAAGCTTATACTTAGAAAAATACTTTGATATAAACGATGATAAGCAAACTTGGTTTGATAAAATGAAGGACTTATCAGAAGAATTAGGCTATGCAAGAGAAGTAAAAGAATATAAACAAAATCCAGAAAAGTGGCCTGGACATGTTGGAGATATTAGCACAGTTTTAAGAGTTAGCCTTACAGGCAGACAAAACACACCCGATTTATATGAAATTATGCAAGTACTAGGAAAAGAAAGCATAGAAAAAAGAATAGGAAGATTAATTAAATAAATTATAAGAATGGCAAGATGAAAAATATAATTAGCAAGTTATCTTGTTACTCGATAGTAGTTTTATGGTTAATTGCTCGAATAGTACTAGTTTTCTTGTTTTTCAAATTGCCCGTTGCAGAAGTGGGCTCAAAGAAGCAAGTCAGAACGGGACCTCTCAAAACTGCGAAAAATAGTACTATTCGAGCTTTAATGTAATTATAACTATTAACTAGTAACGTTAGCTTACATAAAAATAATTTGTAAAAAGCGAAAGGTAAATTATTTAAAAGTATGGAATATAATGTTGGAGATGTTGTTAGAACTAAAAAAGTACATCCTTGTGGTAGTAAGCTATGGGAGCTAACCAGAGTGGGAGTGGATTTTAAACTAAAATGTTTAGGCTGTGGGCATATAATTACAATGGAAAGGCAAAAGGCATTAAAAGCAATTACTAAAAATATAACTAATGAAAACAGAGGTGGCTAAAAGCCACCTCTGTTTTTGTAAGGATTAACCGGAAACAGGGAATGCACCCTCACACTCCATAAGCACTTTTTTGGCGCACACGTTGGAAATGTTTAAGGAATTCTCCTGAATGTAAACTGTATTGCCTTCTACTCTGGAAAGATCCTGAGAAGCACGAAGCCTGCTCGGATACTTCGCCCGAAATGTACAAAAAGCGTCTTGCGCGCTCTTGTGATCGTTAAAGTGAACAATTACATATTTCCGAAATCTAGGCATATATATAGCCTCCTTAAAAAATTCTCCACTTGGGAGTTACTATATATTATACTCTCATTTTTTAAAAAAATCAACTATATTTTCCAAAACTTTTTCAGTATATATTTTTTTCTCAGAAGAAAAAGGCAAAAATTTTAAATCTTTAAGTGGATTTAAAATTTTTTGCAAATTTTCCACATATTCATCTACTTTAGTAATAGCAATTTTATCAGCTTTATTTGCAATTACTATACAAGGAAGATTTGTTTTAAAAATATAATCATACATTAACTTATCATTTTCAGTAGGCTTATGCCTAATATCAATTAAAAAAATAATAAGTGCAATATTTTTGCTAGTTTGCAAATATTGTTCAATAAAACTTCCTACCTTTTCTTGTTCTGCTTTAGACATTTTACTGTATCCATAGCCAGGCAAATCAACAAAATAAAATTTATTATCCATATTATAAAAATTAATTTGTCTTGTTTTACCAGGTTCGCTACTAGTTCTAGCCAAATTTTTGCGATTTACCAATGTATTTATAAAAGAAGACTTTCCCACATTAGATTTGCCAACAAGTACAACCTGTGGCAAATCATCTTGTGGATATTGCTTAGGGCTAACAGCTGAAATTTTAAACTCTGGATTTTTAATTATCATAATTCTGCACCTCTTTTTTAGAGTAGCCACAGCGATTTTACATATGTTTTTTCGTGCTTTAGACGAGAAAAAACATATGTGAAATGCAAGCGACGTGGCGGCTAATTTTATAGTGTTAATTCTTAGGCTTTAAAATTTTAGTGCCACCCATATATGGCCATAAAACTTCTGGAATAGTAATACTTCCATCTTCCTGATAGTGATTTTCCAAAAATGCAATTAACATACGAGGTGGAGCAACTACTGTATTATTTAAAGTATGTGCATAATAATTTCCTTTTTCACCTTTAATACGAATTCCAAGACGTCTAGCCTGTGCATCTGTTAAGTTAGAACAACTACCAACTTCAAAATATTTTTGCTGTCTAGGGCTCCATGCCTCAACATCACAGCTTTTAGCCTTTAAATCTGCTAAATCTCCACTGCAGCATTCCAAAGTACGAACTGGAATTTCCATACTTCTGAATAATTCTACTGTATAAGACCATAATTTTTCATACCAATTATAACTATCTTCTGGCTCACAAACTACTATCATTTCCTGCTTTTCAAATTGATGAATACGGTAAACTCCACGTTCTTCAATACCGTGAGCACCTTTTTCTTTTCTAAAACATGGTGAATATGATGTCATAGTATATGGCAAATTTTCCTTTGGTAAAATTTGGTCTTTAAACTTACCTATCATAGAATGCTCACTAGTACCAATCAAATATAAATCCTCACCTTCAATTTTGTACATCATAGCATCCATTTCTTCAAAACTCATAACACCTGTTACTACATTGCTACGAATCATAAAAGGAGGCACACAATATGTAAAGCCTTTATTAATCATAAAATCTCTAGCATAAGAAATAACAGCAGAATGAAGCCTTGCAATATCGCCCATTAGGTAATAAAATCCATTTCCTGCAACTCTACGAGCACTATCTAGGTCAATTCCTTCTAATGCTTCCATAATATCTGTATGATAAGGAATTTCATAAGAAGGAACGTGAGGCTCTCCAAATTTTTGAATTTCAACATTTTCACTATCATCTTTTCCAATTGGAACAGATTCATGAATAATATTTGGAATTTTCATCATTCTTTCATTAATTTGAATGCTATATTCTTCTTCTAATTTTTCATTTTCCAATAATTTTTCATTGATTTCTGAAACTTGTTTTTTAATATTTTCCGCTTCTTCTTTTTTTCCTTGCTTCATTAAATTACCAATTTCACTACTTAATGAATTTCTTTTATTTCTTAATTCATCACCATTTAATTTTGCTTCACGATTTTTTGCATCTAATTCAATTACTTCATCTACTAAATGAAGCTTGTGATCTTGAAACTTTTTCTTAATGTTTTCTTTAACGGCATCTGGATTTTCTCTTAAAAATTTAATGTCTATCATTTTAATTCCTCCCTTAAATTTTTATATAAATATGTTATTGCATAAAAAATAATTAAATTTTTCTGTGCAATATTTTTTCTATGTTAAACAAGTTTGAATATAGCTATTTTAACACTTAATTAAAGATTTTTCAATGCTTTTTGCAACTATTTGAACCAAAGTGTTACTATATAATAGCTACAATTAAATTAAAGAGGATGTCTTAGAATAAGATTATTAAAAATTTTAGAACCACTTTTAAGTTAAAAAATGCAAAAATAGAGAATGTTGTACCACTTGTATAGTAAAATATTCTCTATTTTTATTTTAATATGGGTATTTATTTTTGATTTTTCTATTTTAGGACACCCTCTTGTTAGTTATAAAACTATTAATTAAATATAGCATATATAATAATTCCAATTGACTGTATAACAAACAAATTTATAATATTAGAAGTTAATAAATTATTTGTAGCTTCTATTACACCATCTTCTGAATTTTGTTTGCTTGTTTTATAATGCTTTTGTGATTCTAAAAATGTAATTAATTCTGGTATACTTGTAATAAAACCAAGGAAAATTCCAATAAGCCATTGTGGCACAGTAAATTTAATACATAAGCTTTCTAATGTATCACTTAGCAAATTACCAATAAAATAAAGCAAAATTGCTATTAAACATAATAATATAATATTTTTTACAATTATTTTCTTTTTACCCCTTATCCATTTTTGTTCTTCTTGTATTTGCTTTTCTTGCTCAGTTACCTTATTTAAATACAATTTGTGAGAATGGTTATTAATAAAATAGAAAAGTAAAAGTAATAAAAGGAACATTGGAACAATTTGAATAGAAAAATCTATTTTTAATATAAAAAACAATATTGGAATAATAATTGTTAATATTACCATAGCAAGATCTATTTTTATTGCTTTTTTACTTAAAATGCTTTGATTTTTATTCAAAAATATTGTAGATAAATATTGTACTAAATTAATAACATTAGAACTTATTATATTATAAGTACTTGCTGAAATTAAGCCTGTAAGAGCTGAAAAACATACTGTTAGTAATTCCGGCACAGAAGTAGCAATTCCAGAAATATTTCCTACCGTTTTTGGACTTAAGCTTAAACTTTCTGCTAATTTTCTTAAAACCGGCACTAAAAGATATTTAGAAATTACTACTATAATTATTGTATAAAAAATAAATTTTAAAAATTCAAAAATTAAATTCATTATTTTTCCCCTTGTATTATATGGTAAAATGTGTTTTTTTTAATTATTATCGCTTGAATTAGTATTATTATACACTATTATTTAAATTTTATAAATGTTAATAGTTTTATAACTAACCTGCCTAAATATTTATATAATAACAATTTTTTTAAATAATATTGACTTATGATATCAAATATGATATCATAAAATCAGTCTTTTAAATAGGCATATATTTCTGGTGAAAGGAGGGGCTCATATGAAAGATGTCGAAGATTATATGAATTTACCATATAATTATATTGTACAGCCTATTAATGATGAAAGTGGCTATTACTTTTATGCTCGTGTATTAGAGCTTGATGGTTGCCAAAGTACAGGTGAGACATTTGAAGAAGCGTATGAAAATTTAAAAGAGGCAATGAAAGGTTGGATAGAAACGAAACTAGAAAATGGTTTTGAAGTGCCATTGCCAGTAGGGTATGAAAATTTCAGTGGTAAATTTATAGTAAGAATTCCAAAGTCATTACACTATAAGTTATCAGTGGAAGCACAGCAAGAAGGTGTATCATTAAATCAGTATGCATTATATAAACTAAGTCATTAGTAAACAATAAAAGAGGGTGTCCTAGAATAGGACCCAGAAAGCAAAAATTCCAGTGAGAAATCGCTGGAATTTTTTAATAATTATATAGTAACAAAATTTTTACCCGCAAAATGCTAGAGCTAAGAAATAAATTTATTTACTGAATAAAAAAGAAAAAATTGGTATATAATACTAAAAATTAAAAATAAGCATTTTAAGTAACTTTAAAACAATTAATTTTATAATTATGTTTTAGCTTTAGCGTAAAAATAGAAAGCGGGGAATAAAACTTAGGTATGTATGATAATTTTCAAAAATATAATTTACCTGTTGATAAAACAGATGAAGAGAAAAAGATTGAATTAATTAAAAGTGTATTAAAATCAAAAAAAGAACTAGATTTGGCTATAAGAAATTTTGAAACTGCAGAAGCGGGATTAGTAGATTATTATATTTATCAAATTAAAGCAAGTAAAAGTAAGTTAGATTTTTTAATGGGAAAAGCAAGAAAAGTAGGAATATCTTTAAATATGATTGAAGATTTGTATTTTAAAACAAACCAAGTTGGCTAGGAACTATTACTAAAAAAGCTTTACAAACATTTAAAAATAAATAATATAATTTTGTAATATTATTAAATAACAATAGTATAAGTCATATTTGTCCAAATTATATCATAATGATTATATATAAGTATGGTTATATGTAAGGTATGGTGATATAATTTGGATTTTTTGAATGCTTTTATTATTTTAGGTTGTATATTTGCATTTTGGATAATAGGAAAAGTATTTTCTATTCCATTAAAAGCTATTGGAAAGCTTATATTAAATTCTATATTGGGTGGAGTGCTAATTTTTATAATAAATTTAGTAGGACAACTATTTAGTTTTCATATAGGGCTTAATGTTGTAACTTCATTATTAGTAGGAATTTTAGGTATTCCTGGGGCAATATTATTAATTATTTTAAAGATTTTTATTTAAAAGTTAAATGAAATCTTATAAGCAATGGAAGAAAAATCAAATAAGGCTCTATGAAGATTTATTAGCTAACTTGCTTAAATAGTACTAGTTTTCTTGTTTTTCAAATGCCCGTTGCAGAAGAGAGCTCAAAGAAGTATAGTCAGAACGGGACCTTTCAAAACTGCGAAAAATAGTACTATTTAAGCGGGTTAATTATAAAACCCTTAATTTATAACTACAAAGACCATAATTTAGCCAATACCCCTTGAATTTTACATAAAAACAATATATAATATTTGCATAACTTTTTGTTATCCTTGTATGTTATTTCATATAAGGTTTTAAATAGATGTTCCAACCAAAAAACTATTTTAAGGAGGGCAAAATAATGATTACAGCAATAGTTGGAACACAATGGGGAGATGAAGGAAAAGGCCGTATTTGCCACTATGAGGCACAAAATGCAAGCATGGTGATACGGTGCGCAGGAGGAAACAATGCTGGTCATACAGTAGTCTACGAAGGCGAAAAGTATGCACTTCATTTGTTACCTTCGTCCATTATCAATCCTTATGTGTTATCTGTCATCGGCACAGGCACAGTCATTGACCCAAAGGCTCTTATTGAGGAAATCGAGAGCTTAAGAAAAAAAGGGGTCGCCATCACATCCGATAATCTCGTTATAAGTAATCGGGCTCATGTGATTATGGATATTCACATCATACTCGACAAAGTAATGGAGACTATCAGGGAAAACGAAAAAATCGGAACAACCGGCAAAGGAATAGGTCCTGCCTACAGCGATAAAGCAAGCAGAATCAACATTCGTATGTGTGACTTAGTTGGAGACTATGAATCTTTAAAAAAGAAGATTAGTCTCATAGTAAAAACACACAAGGCATTCTTAGAATCTGTGGGATGTATGACTTATCATAATAAAAATGTGGTCAAAAAACTTGCAGATGAGTACTACGAATATGGCAAAAAGCTTGCTGAATTCGTTAAGGACACAAAGCCAATCATCTACAAATGTAAAAAAGAGGGTGGCAATATTATTATGGAAGGTGCACAGTCTACGTTCTTAGACATAGACCAAGGCAGCTATCCAGATGTTACCTCTTCTAGCTGCATAGCAAGTGGGTGCTGCTCAGGTGCAGGAATAGGAATTACCCAGGTTAATGAAGTTATTGGCGTAATGAAAGCCTATACTTCTCGCGTAGGAGAAGGCCCGTTCCCCACCGAGCAAAAAAACGAAATTGGCAATCGCATACGTTTCTTGGGCAATGAATATGGCACTACTACTGGGCGCCCCAGAAGATGTGGATGGCTGGACTTGGTGATGATTAGCGATGCAGTGGAGCTTAATGGGTGCACTGCACTTGCCTTAAATCACTTAGACACAATTGGAAAGTTTGACGAAATCAAGGTCTGCTGTGGGTATAACTATCATGGAGAGTTCATTCAGTATGTCCCGGTAGACCATGAAAATTGCAAGCCTTGCTATGAAACTCTTAAGGGTGGATGGAACACAGAAGGTGCCACTACTCTGGAAGAAATTGGCGAAGATGCAGTAAAATTCGTTAAACTTATCGAGGAGTACACCGAAACTCCTGTGGTGTACATTGGCATTGGACCCGACGCCAGCCAAATCATCATAAGGTAACATCTATTTTAAAGTTTTCTTTCTAAGAAAACTAAGCAAAGTTATAGAAATTCTTGATTTTACCTAAACTTTGCTTACTAACCAAAAAAATCACCTTAGGCTAAATACTTTAAGGTGATTTTTGTTATCTAAAGAGGGTTCCTATTTTAGGACACCCTCATATTTATTGGCTTTTAAAAATTTTTATTCTACAGTAACCGATTTTGCTAAATTTCTTGGTTTATCTACATCCAATCCCTTATTTTTAGAAATATAGTAAGCTAAAAGTTGAAGCGGAATTATTGAAAGTATTGGAGATATTAAACTATTAGTTTCAGGTATATTTATAATAAAATCAAAATTATTATTAGGTAATCTTTGATTTGTAATTACTAAAGTTTTTGCACCTCTAGAAACTACTTCTTGAATATTGCTAATAGATTTATCTACTAAATTGCTATCAGTTAAAATTCCAATAACTGTAACACCATTTTCAATTAATGCAATAGGGCCATGCTTTAGTTCTCCAGAAGCATAAGCTTCAGAATGAATATATGAAATTTCTTTTAGTTTTAAAGATCCTTCCATAGCCACATAATAGTCGTTTCCTCTGCCTAAAAAATACATATCCTTTTCGGTGTAAATTTTATTAGCAAATTCTTTAATGTCACTTAATTCATTTAATACAGATTCTATTTTGGTTGGAAGATCTAAAATATCAACTTTTAAATTATCTATTATTTCTTTACTGCAACTTCCTAAAATTTCTGCAAAATACATAGCCAAAATTACTAATAATATTATTTGAGAAGTATATGCCTTTGTAGAAGCAACAGCAATTTCTGGACCAGCATGTGTATATATAGTGTAATCTGAAACTCTGGTTATTGAACTTCCAATTACATTAGAAATTGCTATTGTTTTAGCATGCTTTTCTTTAGCTAGTTTTAAAGCAGCTATTGTATCTGCAGTTTCGCCAGATTGGCTAATATATATGCACAAAGTTTTTTCATCAATAATAGGGTCTCTATAACGAAATTCAGATGCAATATCTACCTCAGTAGGAATATTACATAGCTTTTCAATGGCTGCTTTGCCTACTAAACCAGCGTGCATAGCTGTACCGCAAGCTACAATGTAAATTCTATTAACTGTTTTTAAATAGTCTTTACTTATATCAATATCATTAAAACAACAACTTTCACCTAATTTAAACCTAGTTCCAATTGTTTCACGAATAGAATTTGGTTGCTCATAAATTTCTTTAAGCATATAATCTTCATATCCATTTTTTTCAGCAGCTGCCATATCCCATTCAATACTTTTAACAGCTTTACTATGTTCAGTTAAAGAATTATCAAAAAATTGAATATGATCATTATAAATTACCGCATATTCATAATCATCTAGCAAATAGAAATTTTTGGTGTATGACAAAATAGCTGGAATATCAGAAGAAATAAAGTTTTCTTTTGAACCTGTTCCAATTACTAAAGGACTATCTTTTCTAACTACAATTACTCTATCTGGATATAAATTAGATATAACCTCAATAGCGTAACTTCCTTTTAAATCATCAACAGCTGATTTTACTGCCCTTAAAAACTTATCATCATCAGAAATTCCATTTGTATAGTAATAATGAATTAAATTAGGAATTACTTCTGTATCTGTTTGAGATAAAAATTTATATCCTTTATTAGTTAAAAACTCTTTTAATTCGTGATAATTTTCAATTATACCATTATGTACAACTGCAAATTGATTACTATTATCTGCATGTGGATGCGCATTTTCCTTTGATGGCTTTCCATGAGTTGCCCATCTAGTATGAGCAATTCCAATAGAACTATTTAAAGTATCTATTTCTGGCATTTTTTTTAAGTTTGAAACTCTGCCTTTATCTTTTAAAACACAAACCTCATTATTTTCAATTACTGCTATACCTGCTGAATCATACCCTCTATACTCTAGGCTTAAAAGCCCATTTATTAAAACTGGAGTAGCTTTTTTATTTCCTATATATCCTACTATTCCACACATAAGTACCTCCTTAAAATAAATAACATATACACAATATATTACTACAAAAAATAAAATGTGTCAAAAAATTGTAAAAGTGCAGTATTTATGATACAATACATATATATTTAAACGTTTATTGCGTAATATAATAAAACAAATAAATTCTATATTTTATAAATATAATGAAGCAAATAAATTCTATATTTTATAAATATAATGAAATAAAGAAATTCTATATTGTTTAAATATAATAAAATAAAGAAATTCTATATTATTTAATTTAGTGAAAAAAGGAGGGGCACAACATTGTTTAATATAGAGCAAGAATTAAAAAAATTGCCAAGTAAACCTGGCGTTTATATTATGAAAGATAAAGACGACCACATTATTTATGTTGGAAAAGCCATCTCCTTAAAAAATCGAGTTAGACAATACTTTAGAAAAACCAATAAAACAAAAAGAATTCAAAATATGGTAGCTTTAATAGACCATTTTGAATACATTGTTACAGATAATGAATCAGAAGCATTAATTTTAGAGTGTAATTTAATAAAGAAAAATATGCCTAAATTTAATGTTTTACTTAAAGATGATAAAACATATCCATATATTAAAATAAATGTAAAAGCAGATTTTCCAGATATATATTTAACTAGAAAAATTTTAAATGACGGTGCTAGATATTTTGGGCCTTATGCAAGTAGCGGTAGTGCAAAAGAAATGATAGATTTCATTAAGTCGAAATTTCAAATAAGGCAGTGCAAAACTTTTAAATATAAAGATAGAGCGTGCTTAAATTATCATATAAAAAAATGTAGTGCTCCTTGTATGGGCAAAATTTCAAAAGAAGATTATAGAAAGCAAATAAATCAAATAATTAGCATATTAGATGGAAACACATCAGAAGTTGTAAAAGAGCTATCACAGGAAATGACAGAAGCTTCAAAAGCCCTAAACTACGAAAAAGCTGCTCAAATTAGAGATAAAATACTTGCAATTCAAAAAATTACCGAAGAAAAGCAAAAAGTATCAAATATATCTGAATTTAATATTGATGTTATAGGCTTAGCAAAAAGTGCTATACAAGTATGTATAGAACTATTTCTAATACGTGATAGAAAAATGATAGAAAGACACCATTATTTTTTTGAAGACTTACAAGATGAAGGAGATAAAGAAATACTTTCAAACTTCATTAAACAATACTATATAGATAATATGCTACTTCCAAATAAAATAATGATAAAAGAAGAAATAGAAGATAAAGAATTAATAGAAGAATGGTTAACCAAGCAAGCTGGAAGAAAAGTAGAAATAAAAATTCCACAAAAAGGTGAAAAATTACGTTTAGTAGAAATGGCAGAAAAAAATGCACAAATTACGCTATTAAATAAAGAAGGCGAAAAATATAGCATAATAAAAGAATTAAAAGAAGTTTTAAATTTAGAAAAAATGCCAAGAAAAATTGAAGGATACGATATTTCAAACTTATTTGGGCAGTACATTGTTTCTGGTATGTGTGTTTTAAAAGATGGAGAAATAAATAAAAGTTTATCCCGCAGGTTTAAAATAAAAAGTGTACTAGACCAAGATGATCCAAAATGTATGTGGGAAGTTATAAAAAGAAGATTACCTCATTCAATAGAAGATCCAAATGGTGGCTTTGGAAGCCTTCCAGATGTTATTTTTGTAGATGGTGGTATAACTCAAATACAAGCAGCGAAACAGGCTATTTCTGAACTAAATTTATCTATTCCTGTTTATGGAATGGTAAAAGATGATAAGCACCGTACGAGGGCATTAATAGATGAAAATAGAAATGAAATAAAAATATCTGAAGCATTAATGAATAGAATAACTGCTTTTCAAGATGCAATTCACGATACAGCAATTTCATATCATAGAAAATTAAGAGATAAACAAATAACAAAATCGGAGTTAAATGAAATTGAGGGAATAGGCGAAGTTAGAAAAAAAGCACTACTTAAAAAATTTGGTACAATTTCTAATATTAAAAATGCAAGCTGTGAAGAAATAGCACAAATTCCTGGAATAACTGTACAATTTGCTCAAAAAATAAAAAACTCACTTGAAAAATAGTTTGAAAAAAGGAAAATTTATTTGAAAAGTAAAAACTTAATTCGAATGATGAAACTTGTACTCGAAATATCATAAAATTTGTATTACGATTTTAGGAATAATTTACAAAACCTAATCATATATTTTTAGAAAGAAATATATATTAGGGGGATTATTTTATGGAGTACACAAAAGATTTAATTTTAAATGTTAACATGAAGGAAGTTAACCGTAAAAAAGAAAAAGGAAAAACAGCATGGACAAGCAGTATTTTTAAAAATATAAAACAACATAAAACAGCAGTTATTGCAACAATTGCTTTAAGCTTATTTATTGCGGTAGATGTGGCATTGTTAACAAGTTTTGTAAGTTTACTTACGAAAATATAAAATTGAAAATTTTATTAACAGTTAATGATTTTATAGCTAATAGCTTAAATAGTACTATTTAAGCTTTAATGTATTAACTAGTAACAAAGGTTTATAGGTAAATCCTTGGGCAAAAATACTATATAAAAAACCTAAATATCATATAAGGAATTAAAAATAAAAATGGATGTAGCAAAAGATTGGAAAGATTATGAAATATTAGATATGGCAGATGGAATAAAACTTGAAAGATGGAAAAATGTTATATTATCAAGGCCGGATCCACAAATAATATGGAAAGAAAAAAGTTTTCCAGAAAAATGGAAAAATGTAAATGCAACTTACCATAGAAGCTCATCAGGTGGCGGTGGCTGGAAATATGAAAAAAAGATGCCAGAATCTTGGAAAGTACAATATAAAGATTTAACTTTTAACATAAAACCAATGGGCTTTAAACATACAGGCTTATTTCCAGAACAAGCAGTTAATTGGGACTGGATGATTTCAAAAATTAAAAATGCAGGAAGGCATATAAAAGTATTAAATTTATTTGCCTATACAGGTGGAGCAACAGTAGCATGTAGCTATGCAGGTGCAGAAGTATGCCATGTAGATAGTTCAAAAGGTATGGTAACATGGGCGAAGGAAAACCTAGAAGCTTCAGGATTAGCAAATAACCCAGTTAGATTTATTGTTGATGATGTATTTAAATTTGTAAATCGTGAAATACGCAGAGGCAATAAATATGATGCTATAATAATGGATCCACCATCTTACGGAAGAGGCACTAATGGAGAAGTATGGAAATTTGAAGAAAACTTAACAGAATTAGTAGAATTATGCTCTAAAGTTTTATCAGACAATCCATTATTTTTCTTAATTAATTCATATACTACCGGAATTTCTAGTATGGTGTTAGAAAACATTTTAAGATTAACTATTGGCAAAGTGTATGAAGGCAAATTTGAAAGTGGAGAACTTGGTCTTCCAATGACAAATTCAAAACTAATACTTCCTTGTGGCATTTTTGGGCGTTTTGTCGCTTAGGGGACGTTTCTTTACGCGACAGTTTGTCACTTTGGGGACAGATCTTATATTGAAAATTACAATGCGAAGCCTTGAAAATATTATAATAAGTAAATAAATAGGAGCAAAAATGGAACAAATAAAAGTAATTTATGAAGATAACCACATAATAGTTGTAGAAAAGCCAGTAAACATTCCATCACAAGCAGATAAAACTGAAGATGTAGATATGCTAGCCTTAATAAAACAATACTTAAAAGAAAAATATAAAAAGCCAGGCAATGTATATTTAGGCTTAGTACATAGATTAGATAGGCCAGTTGGTGGGGTAATGGTATTTGCTAAAACCTCAAAAGCTGCTACAAGACTTAGCGAGCAAGTAAGAGAAAAGAAATTTCAAAAAACGTATTTGGTAGTAGCAAATGGAAAAATGGAAAAGGAAAAAGATACTCTACAAGATTATTTACTTAAAAATGAAAAAAATAATATGAGCAAAGTGGTTAAAGAAGGAACAAAAAATAGCAAACTTGCTATTTTAGATTATGAAGTATTAAAATATGAGCCAGAAATTGATTTATCTGTTTTAAAAATTGATTTACATACAGGAAGACACCATCAAATAAGAGTTCAGCTATCTAGCAGAAATCATAGCATTTATGGCGACCAAAAATATGGCGGAAGGGGGCACGGAAAGCAAATTGCTCTTTGGGCATACAGCCTTAAAATTTATCATCCAATATCAAATGAGCTTATGACATTTTATTCTATTCCCAATTTTATCGGAAGCTGGAAAATATTAGAGGATATTGATTTATTACAAAATATAACTATATAGATAATTGAGGATGTCTTAGAATAAGATTATTAAAAATTTTAGAACCACTTTTAAGTTAAAAAATGCAAAATAGAGAAAGTTGTACCACTTGTATGGTAAAATATTCTCTATTTTTATTTTAATATGGATATTTATTTTTGATTTTGCTATTTTAGGACATTCTCTTTTCTATAGTTGTATAAAGTTAAATAAAATAAATACAAAATGTATTCAAAATGATTGACTTATACCTAAAAAAGATGTAAAATAGTATAAAAAGGTTCAAAAATGATACAATATTATAGGAGGTTGATATTGATGTTCACATATATAAAAGCTAAGAATTTTAAATCTTTGAAAAACATTGAATTCAATTTAAATAAAACAAAAATAAAAACGAACCAATTTATATCTATATATGGCGAAAATGGAAGCGGAAAAACTAATATTGTAGAGCTTTTTAAATTATTACAACAGGCAACAATGGCAAGAACAATTGATATTGTTATAAGTAAAGTACCAAAAGAATTTTGGAAAATACCAGAAGAAATGGTAGAACAATTGCCAACAGAAATAGCACAACTTTTTCAATTATCATTACAATTAAAAGAATATAGAATGCTAGATGAAAAAGAAGAAACTGAAATAGAATATGGATTTAAAATTGATAATAGGGAAGGATTTTATTATATTAAATTTAATGATGAAATTGTTGAAGAAAAATTATATTATATGGCAGGAAAACAAAGAGGATATTTGTTTCAAATTAAAAAAGATAATAGCAAAATAATTAAAGAGCTAAACAATAATATTTTTCTAAATCAAAAGTATAATGATGAACTAATTGAAGAAATCGATAAATACTGGGGCAAATACTCTTTTTTATCTATACTATCATTTGAAATGATAGAAAAAAATAAAGAATATATAGATGCTAATATATCTAAAAATATTATTGAAATTATAAACCATATTTTGGCAATGACTATACATGTAGATAAACCAATATTAAAAATAGTGCCAGATAATTTTACAAAAGTAAGAAAACTAGAAAATATACAATCAGGAACTGTAAAAAAAGAAAAAATACACGAAATAGAAAAATATGAAAATGTTTTAAATATATTTTTTACGCAAGCATATGCAGATATAAAAGAAGTAAAATATAAAATTAACGAAAAAGAAGATAAAATTTATTACGAATTATATTTTAATAAAATGATAGGAGGAAAGATAAAATCAATACCTTCTAAAATGGAATCAGATGGAACAAAAAGAATATTGGACCAATTTGATACAATAATAGGATCTTTACTAGGAGAGACAGTAGTGTTAGATGAAATAGATAATGGAATTCATGATGTACTAATGAAAAATATTATAATGTCAATAAAGGATGAAATTACAGGACAATTAATTATAACAACACACAATACACTATTATTAGAAACATTACCAAAAGAATGTATTTATATATTGTCAACAGACTATAATGGAAACAAAACCATAAATTCTATAAAGGAATATGGAATTAAAGTACAAAGAAATAATAATGCTCGTGATTTATATTTTAAAGGAGTTTTTGGGGGAATTCCTACAACAGATTATATTGATTTTGAAGAAATTAAGTATGCTCTAGAAAATAATGAGGAAAATGCCAATGAAAAGAAAACCTAATTATTGCAAAGGAGTAGTAATAGCACATGGAAAAAGTGAACTTTTTTTGGCAGAACACATAAAAAGTAATCTACATTTGCCTATTAAAATATACTCAAAAAATAATGGAAAAACGAGCATACAAATAGATAGTTTAATGACAATATTAAGGAATAATGTTTTTAAAAATAAAAGAGTATTTACTCAAGAATATATCATAGAGGAAGAAAATGGCGTATTAAAAAATTTTTTAGTAATGCCAATAATGGATTTAGATGATACTAGTGAAGATAAAAAACAAAAGTACATTTCAGGTGAAATGTTTAAAAATCACTGGTTAAGCCCATACATACTTCCAATTTGGAATAAGAATAATTTGGATGAAGTTTTATTTGAGCTAAAACTAATAGACAAGCTACCAAATGATAAAGAAAAGGGAAAAGTATATAGAGAATTGTTTCAAACAAATAATGGTGAGTCTGATAAAAAACAAGTTGAAAGATTGATGAAAATGTTTGAAAAATCAGACAGAACTAATATGCAAGTTTTTATAAAGAAATGTTTAGATAGTTTATAAAACGAAAAAAAACAAATTATAACTTAAAAAAGTGTGGAAAATGATTATTTTATAAAGTTATTTTTCACACTTTTTTTGTATGGAATAAAGAAGAACACTTTATTTTTTGCTGTTAAAAATGTTAAAAACATTTATATAATCTTATGTAAATTTTACAAAAACGAAAAATAACTATACAAAACAAAAAACGACATATTTCATAAATTTATTTTGCCCTTTCATAAACGTTTTTGCCTTTAGTGAATTTTAAAATATAAAATGAGTATATAAAAAATTCGAGGTAAAAAATGATTGATAAATTTTGTGATTGGATAACAAATAAAATTAAACAAAATGTAGATAACATAGATGAAGAAAAGGAATTAGTAATTAATTTTGGTGTAAGGCTTATATTTGGTGAATTACCTAAAATACTTTTACTATTTATAATTGGGTTTTTACTAGGTATTGGTTGGTATACATTAGTATTTTTCTTTTTATTATGTCCATATCGTAGTTTTACAGGTGGATTTCATCTAAAAACGCATTTGGGCTGTATGATTACAACTAGTATATTGTATTTAGGACCAGTATTACTTGCAAAATATTTGCCAATACAGCAAAACTATATTTTATACATAATGGCTGGTATAGTTGCAATATTTAGCATATTTATAATTATAAAATATGCTCCAGCAGATACTGAAAATATACCAATTTTAACTAAAAAAGAAAGAAAATCTAAAAAAATAAAGGCTTGCATTTCATTAGTTATTTTAATGTCAATTATGCTATTTTACCCAGATAAATTAATTGGTTATATGTTTGTTTATGGAATATTTTTACAAAACTTAACAGTTTTGCCAATATCATATAAATTAACAAATAATAAACATGGCTATGAAGTTTACACAGAAGAAACGGTTTAGCGATAATAAAGCATTTTGCCGGCAATGCTTATTATAAAAATTTATTTTTAAGGGGGAATACAAATGTTAAAATTATTATCTAAAGTAGCTGAAAAATATGCAAAATCAACAAATACTGCATGCTGGATTTATGGAATTATACATCAACCAAAAATGCCTGCATCTTTAATTAAAAAAGACTAATATTAAAAGCAAAAATAAAATATAAATATTTCCTTAAAACATAAAAAACGACAAAGAATGAGTAGCTTATCTTAAACAGAAAAGCTACTCATTTTTTTGTCACTAAAAGATTATAAAATTGTAAGATTACTTAAAGTATAAGAACAATCTATAGAAATTAATAGTAAATTTCAAATTGCTGTACAAAAAATTCATCATTTTTAGTAGTATATAAATTTAAGTTATTATTTTTCTTTAATATTTGTCTTACTTCCCATAATCCAAGTCCACTATTTGTTTTCTTAGATTTAGTAGAAAAATCTTTTTCAAAAATATGATCTAAGTTAATATCTTTAATTTTATAAGTATTTTCAATAACCATAACTATTCTTTTACGTTTTTCTTCTTTTCTAAAACTAACATGAACAATTTTTTCCTCACACTCATCAGCTGCTTCAATAGCATTATCCATTAGTATTCCAAGTATTCTTGTAAATTCATAAATTTTCATATGTTTTTCAATCTCATTTAAATCAAGGAAAACACCTAAATTAATTTCAACTCCAATCTCATCTGCTTTATGATATTTGGCTGCCATAATATTATAAACTACTGGATTATTAACAACATTTGGATTAAGTGCAGTTAAGTTATTTACACGATTACAATCTTTTAAAAGCTGAGTATAATATTTTTTAAGTCCTTCAATATCATTAGTATTAATATATCCGCCAATACCTTGAACTATATTGTTAAAATCATGTTTAAAACCTCTCATACTATCATGTAGTAAAATTAATGTTTTATTATATAATTGAGCTTCTTCTAAGTTTTGAGATGTGGTTTCTAGTTTAGCGGTACTAAATATATTATAAATACTTAGTAAAAAATAAGCTATTAATGTAACAATACTAATTACTGTAATAACAATTGGCGTCATATCAGTGTAAAATGCAATAAGATAAATTTGAGTACCTATTGTAATAATTCCTAATAGAATATTAAGAATAAATAATATTTTGTTCTTAGTTGTCATATTTTCTAGATTAATCTTAAATTTAAAATAGCTAATAATTTTGTAAACAATATAAACACACAAATAAATAATAAAAGAAGATAATGCTCTGTGTAATGGAATCGTAATCACATCATCATGAGATACTTTAAAAATACTTAAATACAATTGAAAAATAACTAATTCCAAAATGCTACATACTACGATTGGAATAAAAACAGCCATTAATGATTTCAATATATTAGTTTTTAAAAATACCTTTACTAATATGAATGCAAAAGTTAAATTTAAAAATGTAGCATAAGGATTTGGTATAAAGTTTCTAGAAATGAATGAAACTAGTACAATGAAAATTACGTAAATTATTTTTGGTTTCGTAGAAGCTTTAATATTTAGAACGGTAGTAAATAACAGCATATTTACAATAGCTTCTACAATGCAAGATATAAAACCAATGACATTTAGTGCTACCTCATTTTGTGTTGTTAGTGCTGTCCAAATTGTTTGAAAAATTTCCATAATTAAAAACCTCCATAAATTTATTTTTATACTTAGGACCAATAAAACATTTAGAACTCTCATTATTATTTAAAAATATAGTACTATTAGCAGTATTAACATCTGTAATTTTCTCAGTGTTAACAATATAAGACTTATGACACTGAACAAATTGCTCAGGAAGTTGTGGCAAAATCTTCTTAAAAGAACTATAAGTTTCATAATCCCTGGTATCAGTATGAAAAATTACTTTCATTCCTTCTTTTTGAATATATTGAATGCTATCTTGTTTAATAATAGTTTTGTTATTATCAAGTCTAACAAACTTAGCTTCATCACCAGAAGCATCTTCAAATAACCTAACTAAAGTATCTTCCAATCTCTCTTTGGTAAAAGGCTTAGGAATATAGTCAAAAGTTTTATATTTATAAGCCATTAAACCATATTCAAGATGACCAGTAGTAAAAATAATATACGTATTTTTATCTTTCTTACGAACCATATCAGCTAAATCCAAACCTGTAATATTAGTTTTTAATTCAATATCTAAAAATACAACATTAACATTATGATTTTTAACAAATTCAATAAATTCATCTGGCTTTGTTGTACTAAGAACAATTTGTGCATCAAATTTTTTACTTATAAAAATGGCTTCTAACATTTTTGCTAATTTATTAAGAACATTTGAATTATCATCACACAATACAAAATCTAACATAATTTATCCTCCGTAACATGGAAAAAACATTCGACAAAATATAACAATATAACCAGAAATTTCCAATTACCTACTATAATATAATTAACATTTTGTATTGTCAAGACATTAACAATAATATTTTTTCCATACCTAATAGAATATGAAGTTTAAGGCAAAATGCATTATTAATAAGATAAAAACTGATATAAATTATACAAAAAAAATAGTACTATTCGAGACTTAATGCAATTATAACTATTAACTAACAAAAAATAATACAAAAATAGACAAAAAATATTTACAATTATTTATGCAAAGTATATAATTAAATTATAGTATACTTTAAAATTAGAAGGAGATAAACTATGAATAAACTAAAGAAAACTATTTTCACAATCTTATTAATTTTTATTCTATTTTTATTAGTAGATAAAAGAGTATTTGCAAG
>CANQCT010000019.1 GCA_947589835.1 uncultured Clostridia bacterium | reverse complement strand
AAAACCCAAGTTTGCATGAAAATTCTTGGGATAAGTGCTTTAAATTTTAACTTACCGCCTTGGTCTAAGCCACGACATACTCCATAAGAGTTCCCTCCAAACATAGCTTATATGTATGTTTGTAGCCACATCTTACTTCATCGCCAAATACATGCTTAATTATTATACCTCGTTTCTATTCTAAAGTCAACTGTTTTTTTGCATTTTTTTGCTAATTTGGTTACAATTCACAGTTAATTATAAATTTTAGAGTAGCCACTTGCTTCTTTACATATATTTTTTATTGGGCTAAAGCTTAGAAATAATACTATTTTTCGCAGTTTTGAGAGGTCTCGTTCTAATCTTTCTTCTTTGAGCTACCAACTGCAACGGGCAATTTGAAAAACAAGAAAACTAGTACTATTTCTAAGCGGGTTAACTATAATACCTAATTTGCTTTTATAGTAAAAAAGTAGTATAATAAATATATATGGCAATAGCCAAATATAAATAAAAAGAGGTTTAGTACATGCAGCAGAGTTTTTTTATGACATTTCCTTTTGTCGAAAAAAGCCTCACAAAGCCTATTGAAGAACTTTTGGTTCTTCCGGAAAATACTATTGGGGCATATATTCTTCGAAAAAAAGGAAACATGCGGAGAATTACAATTTACATTCCTCGCATAAACTACGAGCGTTCCTTGCAGTTGGTATTTAATGATACTGAGCAAGCTTCCGGCGATATTTCATTTTTCAATTTTATATGCTCTCTTCAAAAGTGTGCTATAAAAATGAATACTATAGCTAGCTCAAACCCTAATGTTAGCGAGCTTAGAATTGAAATCATTGCCTATGGTGAAGATGTAAAGTTCATTAAAAACGCTAAGGAAAAGTTAAGTCATAGCAACAATTAATCTCAAAAAAAACACATCTTTTGCGATTGCAAAAGATGTGCTTTTTGTTACTTAATATTTATTATTCTGCTGATTCTGTATCTGTAGTTTCCTCAGTTTCAGGAGCTTCATAAGCTTCTAATATAGCTTTTTGAATCTTCTCTCTAGTTTCAGCATTAATTGGATGAGCTATATCCTTGAATTCTCCGTTTGGAGTTTTTCTACTTGGCATAGCAATAAATAATCCATTTTGACTTTCGATAACTTTAATGTCATGAACAACAAATTCGTTATCAAATGTCACAGAAGCAACAGCTTTCATTCTGTTTTCTGAATTTACTTTTCTTAAACGTACATCTGTAATTTGCATTTTGTGTACCACCTTCCGCGTTAAATTTGTACATATTAATATGTACATTTATATTATTCGCCATGTTTTTATTTTTTCCTTCTTTATTTTACAAAATTTATTTATTTTTTATTTTTTTATTTTTATTAATCACACTTTTTTATTTTTTACATATCATATACCAGTATTGTTTGTTTTTTATAATACTAAAATAGCTACTAGTTAATGGTTTTATAACTAATAGCTTAAATAGTACTATTTAAGCTTTAATATAATTACAAATATTTAATAAAAACATTAATTAATACGTTACAATTCACAGCTAATTATAAATTTTAGAGTAGCCACTTGCTTAATTATATATTTTTTTTCGTGCTTTAGCCTAAGAAAAAACATATATAATACGTTGGGCGACGTGGCGGATAATTTCAAGACTGTAAATAGTAACATTAATACTACTAAAACAAAAGAAAAAATGCAAATATATTGAAAATTGCTAATAAAGAGTATATAATATCTTATGATTATGAAAACAATAAATAATAACATAAATTAAGGAGAGTGTTTTTTTTGGCTAATATAATGGAATTAGAACAATATAAAAATATTCATATGATAGGTATTGGCGGAATTAGTATGAGCGGAATTGCTGAAATTTTAAAATTCTGGGGATTTAATGTTACAGGCTCTGACTCTACTTCTTCTGAAATTACAGAAAGATTAATTAAAAATGGTATACCAGTTGTTATTGGTCATGATTTTATAAATGTAGTAAAAGCTGATGTAGTTATTTACACTGCTGCAATTAGGCCTGATGACCCAGAATTATTAAGGGCAAAAGAATTACATATTCCAACTATTGATAGAGGCACTTTTTTAGGTAAAATTACTAAAGCTTTTCGCAATAGTATTTGTATTTCAGGTACACATGGAAAAACTACTACTACTTCTATGGTTTCAATGTGCTTTTTAGAAGCTCATAAAGATCCTTCTATTCAAGTTGGTGCTTACCTAAAACCTATTGGTGGCAATTACCGTGTTGGAAGTAGCGAATATTTTATTATTGAAGCTTGTGAATATGTGGAAAGCTATTTAAAACTATTTCCTAAAACAGAAGTTATTTTAAATATTGATAATGATCATTTAGATTATTTTGAAACTTTTGATAATATAGTTGCATCTTTTAATCGTTATATTAACTTATTGCCAGAAGATGGTTTGCTAGTTATTAATGGTGATGACCCTAATTGTGTAAAAATTGCAAAAAATTCTAAATGTAAAACAGTAACTTTTGGTATACAAAATAATAATGCTAATTTTGTAGCTAGAAATATTACTTTTAATAAAAATGGTTTTCCTATGTTTGATGTTTACCATAATAATTATTTTTACAAAACTATTGAGCTTTCTATTCCAGGAGAGCATAATGTTTTAAATGCTTTAGCTTGTATTGCTGTTTGTGATGAATATGGTATTGAAAAAGAAGATATAAAAAACGGGCTACTAAAATTTACTGGTGCACACAGAAGATTTGAATATGTTGGCTCTTTTAATCAAGGTGTTAATGTTTATGATGATTATGGTCATCATCCAACAGAAATTGTTGCTACATATAATGCTTTAAAGCAAAAGCAATATAGGCAATCTTGGGTTGTATTTCAGCCGCATACTTACAGTAGGACTAAAACTTTATTAGAAGATTTTGCTAAGGCCTTAGTACAATTTGATCATGTTATTGTTACTGATATTTATGCTGCTAGAGAAGATAACATATATGAAATTTCTGCTACTAATTTAGTAGACAAAATTAACTCATATAAAGTTAATAAAGCTATTTATATTTCTAGCTTTGATGAGATTATAAAATATTTAAAAGAACATACAATTAGAGATGATATTGTTCTTACTCTTGGTGCAGGAACTGTTACTAATATTGGTCCTAAACTTATTTCATAAATGATTTACTACTTATATAAGTTATTATAAAGGAAAAAGTAGCAAAGGTATTTTTTAAGTACTATTTGGCAAAAAAGAAAAATGGCTTTCGCCACTTTTCTTTTTTTATGTATGTCTTTATTTTATATGTTTTTATTTTGTATACTTTTTATTTTTTTGCCTTCTTTATTTATGCTTTTTATTTTTTTTGCCTTCTTTTCTTATAGTAAGTATTATTCCTACTAGTATAATTGCTAAACCAACTGTTATAAATTTAATAACTGTATTTTTGCTTTCTCCAAATGGTGGCATTATATATACTTTATTTGTAAAGGTTGCACAGTCTTTATCTTTATTATCCCCAGGATATACGCCATGCAATAATTGCGAATTAGGGTTTCCTACATTCATATTTATTTTATATGCCATTCTTCTATTTGAACTGTCTTTATAAACTAATACTTCTGCAATAGTATCTTGCATATATTCTATATCATCTAATTTACTAATTACTTTACTTGTAACAAATTTTAGTGTATATTCTCCACCTGGTGCTATATAAAATCCATTTTTTCCTTTTCCTGCATTATCTAGTGTTACTTTGATAGATTTTCTGTTCTTAGCATAATTTAAAGTTTCTTCTGATATATAACCATTATTGTATAAATCTTGAAGTGAAACATCTTTAAATCCATAGTCTGAGTTCTTTTTGTTTTCTGTAATAAGTTTTAAATTACTTGAATAGATAAATCCTGGTGGTAAATGATTAATCATTTCTAAGTAATTACATTGTATTGAAGAATCATTTTTTATAGCAATGGTATATTCAACTTTTATTGTAGCACCATGTGTTATTTCATCATCTATTGCTTTTATTATTGGCAAATCTGAACCAACATCTTTAGTTTGTAAATCAAATATTGAACCATCTGCTAATATAATTTCTAAGCCTGTAGCAGTTGTTTTAGTTTCAAGAGAGATAGCTGGTCTTGCAGATAATCCTAGATTTTGTCCTGTATATTTAGTAGATTGACGATGTATTATTGTAGTTACCTTACCATCTTTATCTTTTATTTCTTCATAATCTGGTTTATCTCCCTTATGGCTAATCTTATAATTGCTTCCACCTACTACTTTCATTTTTGTTAATTCACTTAGTTTTTTAGCCTCATCTTGTGATTTAGTACTTCCATTATAATTTTCAATTTGTTCAAATATTATTGTATTTGCATATGTAAATGTTCCAAAATTATTGTCAACATCTGCTCTACGCTGTTTATCTTCGTAACCTGCTAATGTAGTAAATCCAGATATGTACTCTTTTTCTTGTTTTTTGGTTTCTTCTATTAAAAATTCTTTTATAGTTTTCGTTATTGTATCTATTACTTCTTGTCCATCTCGTATTGATAAATAGATATTAGATGTGTCTTTAAATATTCCTTCTACATATTGTGTTTCATCTAATTCATCTGATTTTGTGACTAATGAAATAATATTAATACCATCTTTTCTTAATTCTTGTACCTTTTTCTTAGTATTTGGTCCTATTGTATTATATAATTTATTTAATGTTGTAGACTCTGACTCATTACAATACACTTGAGTACTACCATCTGATGTTGGTATAGCATCTGATATTAAGATTAAGTATCTGTTTGAATTATTTTTATCATTGTTATAATATGACTCTTTTGCTTTATCCAAAGCTCCTAAGATATTTGTATTTGGTGTTTGCCAGCCATTAGATACAATTTCATCTAATGCTTTGTATAAGATTTCTTTATTTTTTGTAAGTGATACTGCTCTATAGTTTGTTCCTGAAAAGAATACAAGTCCTACATATATATTTTCATTAGCATTTATTAATGAATTTATTAACTGTTTTGCTGACTCTGCTGCTATTTGTAACCTTGTTTTTGTTTTTCCATTTTCAGTAACTAAAGTTGTACGCATACCATATGAACAGTCTAATGTTATAAATACTTGTGCTGCACCTTTTCCACTTTGTTTTACTTCTAATTCTTCTACACTTATTTTCTTATTAGAAGTATAATTTTGTGAAGATGGCACTTCTGTAGCAATATAATCATGGCCATTATATTTTAAAATAGATTTAACTAATTCTTTATTTTGTAAATTTATATATTTTTCATCAAGATTTCCATACCAAAACTCTATTGAATATGTACCATCTTTTGGAGTGAAACTATAGCTACCACTTTCATCTATAATTTTATAATCTACTATACTATCTCCTGATTTTAATAATGCTATTACTCCTTTTGCCGGAGTAGATTGGCTTGCATCATCACCTCCATTAGTTCCAGGAAGAATATGTCCTAAGTCTTCATAAACATTTCCTTCTATTGCTTCATAATAAGTTTCATATATTACATCAGGACCTTTAGTTGGTTCTCCAGTTGGTGGATCTACATGCGTTGGTGGTACAATTGGATCGTCTGGTGGTGTCTCAGGTGGTGGTATTTCTCCACTTTCAGCTTGTGCGTTTCCTGCAAGGCTTGCATGTACAACCGGTGCTTGCATAAGTATAATTATTATTATTAAAATTAATGTTACAAATTTTTTTAAAATTTTATGTTTCATAAGTAATCCCCTCCAATGCTTATTTTATATATATTATATCACTTTTTACTACTATTTTCAAATATTTGTAAGCTTGTACATGTATAAGTGCTAATTTACTTCTTTCAATTGTTTTAACATAATATCTGCAAATACTCCATAGCCTAAGGTTGGATCATTTACTAATACATGTGTTACAGCACCTACAAATTTTCCATTTTGCATAATTGGTGCTCCACTCATTCCTTGTATTATTCCACCTGTTTTTTGTATTAGATTTTCATCTGTTATTTTTATAAGCATACTTTTATTATCTTGGTTATTATTTATAAATATTTTTTGAATTTCTATATCATAATGCTCTCTTTTTCCATTTTCTAGCTCGCAAATTATTTGTGCTTTTCCTGTTTGTATTTCTTCACGAGGGCATACTTCTACTTCATTTTTTTCTGAAATTCCTATATATGATGGATTGTTTAATTTTCCAAACACCCCAAATTCGGTGTTTTTAGATATATCGCCAATGGTATAGCCTGATTCTATTGTGCCTCTAATTTCACCTGGGTTTCCTTTTTCGCCTTTTACAACAGATATAATGTTTGTAGTTACTAATTCGCCATTTTCAATTTTTATTAAACCTGAGGTATCTACATCTAATATTCCATGACCAAGTGTGCCAAACATTTTAGAAGATGGTTCATAAAATGTAAGTGTTCCTACACCTGCTGCTGCATCTCTTACCCAAAGCCCTAGTTTATATTCGTTATTGGCATTTTTTATTGGTGTTATGCTAGTAGTTGCGGTTTTTTCACCATGCATATATTTAATTGAAAGTGATTTTCCTTTGGACTGATTTACAACTTGCATTAAATCCTCTGTGGTGTCAATTTCATTTTGATTAATTTGAAGTATTATATCGCCTTCTTGTATGCCTGATTTTTCATAGGGTTTTACACCTTCTATTTCAGACATTCCAACTACTAAAACACCTTCTGTATATAGTTTCATTCCAATTGCTTTTCCAACAGGTACAACTGTTGTTTTTGGAATAACGTTTACGCTAATGTTTTTTACTGGAAATGTTTTAAATAAATTTAAAGAATAATCTAGTTTTCCTATTTTATCTACTCTTGTTTTATTACTATTGCTTACTGTTTGTAAAGTATATGGAGCACCTTTTTCTTGCAAATGTAGTCCTGCAAATGTATAAATGTTAAGGCTTTCTCCTTGAATTAAGATGTAACTACTGGGAAGCAATGTAATATTACAAACATAAATATATAAAATGAGTAAAGATAAAATTATAATTAAAATTTTTATTTTTTTCTTTTTCATAAGATGGTCTCCTTTTTATATAGAATAACCATCTTTTTTTTATTTAAACATTTTTTAAAATTATTAATTTTGATTAAATGTATCTATGTTAAATCTGTATAAATCATATCTTTCGCGTCCAAGTGCACTTAAGTAATATTGTCTAATTTGTTGTAATCTCTGGCCTTCTCTACTACTTGAATTACTTACATCTGCTTTTACTTCTTCTCCACTAAAGTCTTCTTTTTGCCCTATTAGCTCTCCTTTTATTATTTCATCTGCAGAATATACTGAACCTGCATCTACTATGCAATGGTAGCAAGCTGTAATTGGCTCTACTGTTTCGTTTGGTAGCATTCTTGTTTGTGGATAAAAATATATATAATTTCCTTCTGATATTCTAACTGTTTGTCTTATAAAATTTAGGTTATTATACGCTACATCTATAATGTCAAGCCCTGTTCCTCCTGTTCCTGTTTCTGGTTTTAGAAGTTCCGTACATCCTGGCAAATGATATTCTCTTTGACCTGAACTATTTCTTGTAATAATATAAATATTTTCTTTTTTAACTACTTCTTCATTGTTATCGTTTGTTATTACACAATAGTCATTAAAATATTTATATCCAATTGGTAATCCCTGCATAAATGAAATTACTGAAACTTGATTTGTTATTTTTTCCCAATCTACATCACTCATTACAGGCAACCTAAATTCATATTCTTCGCCAATAAATTTGCTATATTGTGCTATTGCTGTTGTTAAATTGGTTTCAATTGTTTTACGAATTACTTGTATACGTATTTCATTAAATGCTGAGCTTTCAAGTAATGGGTTATTATCACTTTCTTTAACATTAAATATGTGAGCATTGCCAAGATTTACTGGGAAATAATCTCCTGGTACTTCATTTCCTTCTTGGTCTACAATATGTTTTTGAGTTATATCGTATAAGTAATTACATATTGTATTACTAAACTCTTTAGCTGTTTTGTAATATTCAAAACTACTTGTGCTATATAAATGACCATCACTACTTGTTCTATCTTTTAAATATTTATAAACATTTGTGGATTGTGTTATATATGCTTTTTCATAATTATTATAATAAAAATATTTTGTTTCTGTTTCAGTTTCTTCTCCTGCTTTGTTTTTATCATAATAAAATTTTTGACCATTGTATACTAAGTAATCATAATCACCTTGCTCTCCATCTGCAAATAATACATGTTCTGTTAATAATTCAGGGCTTATAGTTACTGTATCACCTGGTTTTCCAGTACTGTATTCTAAGGTCCAAGTTAAAGGCTTAGATTCATCAAAACTAGATGGAATTTTTACATTATCTGGATTTATTAAATAACCAGAATATGTGTGATACCCCTCTCCAATGTTTCCATAAATTGTAATAGCATTATCTAAAGTAAAGTTAACAACAAAGTCTTTAGTTCCATTTTTAAATCTACATGAATAATAAATATATGGTTTTAAGCCTTCATTTTCATATTCGCTATTTCTTAATTCTACATCATCTATTTGAGGCCTTCCTAAAATGAAATCATCACCACCATATACATTATCATATTTACTGTAAATATAATATCCGTCATATAGTGTAAATACTAAAGCTGGTACATACATACTTAAATCTTTTGTGGTTATGTCTTGATTATTAGATAATGACTTATAAAATGCAGATGCTGCAGCTTCTATATCTCTTATTTTTGAATTGGCAACACTTGAATATCTATTATTAGCAGTATTAATTTGAAATGCCATCATTGCATCATAAGTAGAATCTATTAATTTTGCATTATATTTTGTTTGCAAATTAATAGTATCTATTCGTGCACCAATACTATATGACATTGTCATAGCAATGGGTAATATAATTATTACAAAAATAACTGCAATGTATTGTACTTTCATGTTTTTTCCTGTTTAATATATTTAGGTTTTTTACTTGGATTTACCTATAAACCTATTTTTAATTTTTGTAATTTATTATTTAAGTTTAATTTTTAAATTTATATTTTTAGCTATATTTTAAGTTTGTAATCAAAAAAGGGTGGACAAAAATTACCACCCTACATTTCTTTTAATTATAGGGATTTTATCAAGCAAATCCCAAAGGCATATATATTTAGCTTTAATTGCTTCCATTTACAGTAACTATTACATTTTTTTGGACTGCAATTTGATAAGAATCATTTCCTGAAATTTGATAGAAAAAGTTTCTTAATAATTGTGCAATAGTTTGGTTTGTATTTTTAACTGTAACAGATACCATATCGCCTTGTTTTAATTTAATTTTACCATTTTCATTTAGTACTTTTTGTACTTGACTAGTATATAAGCTATAGTATACATTTTCACCTATTTTAGTCATTTCAGCTTGTGAAACTTTTACACCAGGGTTTTCGTCTAATTGATGTACTACTATTTCTACATCAAATGAATTTCCTGTTGAAGAAATTGTTTGTAAATATTTTTCGTAATCGTCTAAGGTTAGTTTTCCAGTTGTTCTAATTCCTTCAACAAATTCATCCGTATTGGATTGAACTACAAGTTCTGAAATATCATCTGTTCTTTCTGATAATGACATAAGTGGAAAAACAAACATTAGAACTGCTGCAAGTGCTATTGCAACTATTGTAATTAAGCTATCTCCCATAATATTTACTCCTTTCTATACTGGTTATTGTAGTTGGTATATAATTACTCTTTTTTTTCTGTTCTTTAGTAATTCATTTTGACTTGAATCATCACCTATATTATAAGTGTATTCTCCAATCATTTCTTTGAATTTGCATTGCCCATAGTTTCCTATAAATCCACCTGGTTTTGTAAATTGTTTACTATAATCATACGCTATTTCAAGTTCTGCTTCATCATAACTTGGATAGTAGAATATACCACCATTAAAAAAAGCATCTAAATTCTTTTTATAATCTTCAGTAGTTCCTGTCCATGGTTCATGTCTTCCATTTGAGCCTTCTTCATCTACATCAAATGAGCAAACTTTTGCAGTTTGATCATAATATGAATACTGTGATTTATTGTCTGTATAATATTTTCCAATATTGCCAACACCTTTTTCTTCGTCAGTAGTAGCATTAATTTGCCCCCATAAGTTAGGTTCACTTACAGATTTGTATAAACCTAATGGACTTCCATCTTCCTTTAGAAATATTACAGTATAGTTTTCTTTGTAGTATTTGTATAATGTTGGTATAATTGTTTCTATGCCTACAATTCTACTTGTTTTATTAATATCTGCTCCTTCGTATTCGTAATATTGTGTACTATCAGTAGAAGATATAATAAAAGTAGAAGTACTATTTAATTTAGAAAACATAAACATAGAAATACCTAGTGCTAATGTGAATACAATAACTGCAAAAGCAATTTTTAAAGCATCGGTAGCATTTTCCATAATACTTTTTCTCCGATTAATTAATTTTGTTTTTCAAGTCCAACGCAAATTATAAGACTACTTCCAGGTTCATATCCAAATGTAACTTTATAGCTGTATCCAGAACGAATTTTTGAAATAACATTAGTTTGTAATTTGCTGTTGAAATCTTTTGCTTGATCAGTAGCTTTTGCTCCATTTGTAGTATCATTTGTAGCATCGCTAAGTTTTATATTAACAAATTGTGAGCTATCTTCAGCAGTTGCTCTATTATGTGATGTAATAGTATTGCATAATGTTCTTGCATCACTTCCAGTTATAATTCCTTTATATCTTTCAAATTTTGCATTATATGCATCTACTTTTGCTGCAACAATTGAGCCCGTATCCATAGCCCCAGCTGCTTTTTGGTATATAAACATACCTAAACCTATAATTAAAATTGCCAATATGATAGCACCTGCTATAATTAGTGCTTTTGAAGCGTTTTCCATAAAAAATTCCTCCTTTAAATTTAACTTTTGTATTTTTTATATTAAAATTAGATTTCTCTAATAATAAAATCAGTTTTGTGTGTATTCAAAATGTAAATATTTAATGCGATTTGTTTTTTGATGATATTCTACTTTAGTACATTTGAATAATGCTGTTTGAAAAGCTTGCATAAAGTTTGCTGAGCCTTGCTGTTCTATTGCTTCCATTGGTACATTAGCGTGTTCTTCTGAAAATGTAACTTCTATTTTTATAGAATTTTCATCATTTTCTTCATAATAAATACTGTTTTTGGGTTTTAATACACCATTTTTTTCGTTATCATCTACTGCTTTGTTAATAATAGTAATTAAGTCAGCAGATGATATTTCGCTATTAATATAGGGTTCATAAGTTTTGTTATAGTTTTTTGCTATGCTAGACAATCTTTTAATATTATATACATAATAGCTAACAATAGCAAGTAAAATTATAAAAATTGTTAAAATTATGACAAATGTTTTTTTCATTTGCTATTTCTTCCTTTATTATAACATTATATGTGCAGTTTTGCAAACATTTTGGCATTTTTTATTATGGCAATATTTGCTATATTATTAATAATAATATTCTTTAGTTTTTTCTATAATTTTTATGTAATTAACTCTTTTGGTAGTGCTACTTATGTTACATACAACACAAAGATAACTTTTATTTACAATTTGAGTTTTTCCAGATATTTCGCGTCCGTCTTTATGTTTTGCAGGTAAGTTAACTACTGAGTTTTGTAAAAGTTGCATTTTGAAATCGTCTATTTTTCTTTCTAAGTTTGTGATAGTTCCTAATTTTTCATCTTGTATATCTATTTGAACATAATTTGAACCTTCAGTATACCCGAGTTTCGTTTTCTAATTGAAAGTTTTGATTGTTTTGCTTTGCTAAATTTGCTAAGCTAACTACATCATGTGCAGTACATAAAATTGGTGTAGGTTTTGAATATTCTTCTTCAGTTTCTGGGTCAATGTAACTTTTTATAACACTTCCTGTTCCATTTTGTATTTTAGTTTGAGTTGTTATATCATAGTATTTTAAAAATTTATTATTGAATTGTTCTATTTGTGCAGTTTCCATTTGATCATAGGCTTTAGAGCTATATTTGGCATAACTAGAAAATATATAAACCCCAATGGAAATTATTAAAATACCAATTAATACTCCACCAGCCATTATTAAAGCTTTTGATGCATTTTCCATATATAGCCCCTTTCTTTTTTTATGCAGGTTTTACGTTGATAGTTATTTTAATTACTCTGCCTGTGTATTTATCATATTCAAATTTTGTTTCAAATTTTCTGTTTTTGAAAGTGTTTGAAGCAGTTTTTGCATTATCATATTCATTTGCTTTTGCATCCAAGGTGTTTTTAATTGTATTTATTTGAGCATCTGAAAGATGATTATATTTTACTTTTAAGCTTTGTAAGTATGCTTCTCTTTCTCCGCGGATATTCAGGTGTTCCGCCTGTCATACCATTCCAATCTTTTGGACTTTTTCCTATATTTATATTTATGCCATCAATTTTTATCACTTTTTTATAATCATTCAATTTTTCTTCTAAGTTTTGATAATCTTCTATTATTTTTTTATAGCTATTATAGGTTGCATCCATGTAGCCTTCCATTTCAATTTTTATATCTTGCATATTTACATTAAAGCCAATTTTGGTATATCCTGTATAATCTGCTGCTAGCCTATCATTATAATCTGCAATTAAATTTGCTAAAGATATTAGTTCAGGTCCGTAAAGATCTCTGTTATATAATTCCATTTTTTGATTGAACTTTGCAAGTTGTACATCTTCTTCACTATCTGATTCTGTTGTTTTTAAGTTTCTCAAAGAGCTAAACATAAATACTAATGCACCTATAATTAAAAGTGCTAGTAAAACAGATCCAGCCATTATTAAAGCTTTTGATGCATTTTCCATAACATTAATTCCTTTCCATAAATATTACTGCTGCATTGATGTCATGCTACTAAATGTATCATTCATACTTGCTAATCCTATAAATACTAATGGTATAATTAAGTATCCTACAAATAATATTATCATTGGTGCAAAGCCTATAACCTTACCTATTCCACCTTTTCTTGAAATTAATCTTTCATTAGATTCTTTTCTTTTTGCTTGATAGTATTCTCTTTCTGTATCTAGCTCATCAAATGCATCTGCAATTGGAATTTTTTCTACTGCTGCTTGTAAACTTTCAACTATTCTAATAAGTGGCTGATATGTAATATCTTCTTTTAATTGTTCTAGTGCTTCCCAAGGACCACTTTCGTAGTTATTTACACATTTGCTTATTGGTTCTTTGAAAATATTTGCATAACGTTCTAGCCATTCTAGAATAATTTCTACGTTTACCCTTTCTATTTTCATTAGCATTAGAATAATAGTATTGAATTGCATTACTTCATCTTCCATTTCTAACTGTCTCATTTTTGCTTGGAATATAAGCATCCAAACTGGTGCGTTATATGCTACAATTCCAAATACCATTCCAAGTAAAACTTCAAACCATTGCATTTGCTCTGTATTAACAGTTTTAATTTTGCCTAAAATTCTTTCTGCTGCTTTTTCTATTTCGGTATCTCTACTATCTATGTAGTCTTTATTAATTCTTCCTTTTTTCATAATGGCTTCTATTTCGTCTTGAGTTACTTTGGTATTGCCTCTGTAGTAATTTATGTATTGGTTATCTGACTCGGTAAGTTCCATTGCTGTTTTTTTATCTTTAGGGTCCATTTCACCTAAAATATTATGGTCTACTGTAGGATCTGTGAATACATTGTTTATTGTAATTTGGTGTAATTGGCCAAACAAGAATATTGAAACAATAAAAATTGTAATACATAGTAGAATTCTATTAATATATAGCCATTCTATTTTATCTTTTGATGCTGCTTGTTTCATTTTGTTTTTTAAGTTTGTATATTCTTTTGTTCCTTGTTTTGGTATAAATAAATCTATTATTTTTTTGAATATTGGATTTTTATATAATTTTTCTTGCCATGGGTTTTCTGTGTTTTTTGTATTCATAGCTGTTGAGCCATTATCTTTTAGTTTTCTAGTTAAAACATAACATATAAAAGTAGTTAATAATATTAAAATTTGTACAATCATACCATTTCTGCCATTGTAGAAGTCTTCTGTAAAACTAAATTGTGAAACTGCCCAATTTTTAATTGGTTCAATTGCAAGCATTGGTAGTATTGCTATTACTGATAAACTTTGAAATGTATAATCTAATTTATCTCTTTTTAAAATTTCTAGTTGCATTTCTTGTGTAATGTTATTTAAGTTTTTTAAGTATAGTGATGCTTTATCTATTTTTCTATCGCCAAATTCTTTTGTTAAATAAGAAACTCCTGCGAATTCTTTTAAGTAACTATTTGGTGCTATATCATAATATTTTTCAAGTTCTCCTTCTGGATCGTTTGAAATTAACACCTCGTAAATTTTTTCGGCTTGTCTTGACATTTCGGGCTTATCGTCATCTTGTGCTACTTGATATATTGCTTCTTCTACCATATTGAACTCGTGATAGGCATGTCTAATTTCTGAAAAGAAATCAATTTGCTCTTTTAATAATTTGTTATCTAGTTTATCAACCATACCATCTATAAATGTATCTACCATAAATAATTCAAAAATAAGTAACATTGACATTAATAATGTGTTATTGTGTGTTATTATAATAATTGCAATAGCAAGTGGCAATACTATTAAAATTGTATTTGTTAAAATTTTAGATGCTTGTTTTCTTGTTAAATATTCATCATCTACATTTAAAATTGCAAGTCTTCTTCTAATTTTTAGTAAGTATCTTTTTAAAAATGGTGTTTTAAGATAAAAAACATATAATTTTTGGTATAATACTTCTGCTGAAAAAGATTTTTCTTTTGTTCCTTCTCTTAATTGTCTGATTTTTACTGCTTCAGAAGATTGAGCTTTTTTGTTGACAATTAAAAATGCAATTACGATTAAGGCAAATATTCCACCAACGCCCATCATAAAGTACATTAACATTTGGTCATCCATTATCTTAAATCACCTCTTCCTTTAGTTTTTACGCTTGTATCTTTTTTGGTTTTCTTCCTCTTTTTTTAGGTTCGTTTCCTTCTTGTAATTTTCCACTAGTAGCAACTTCTTGAATGTCATCTATTTCTTTTGGTGGTTTTATTCCCCAGTTTCTTTCTAGGAAATTGTTAAATCCATCAATATCACTATCATCCATATTGTTTCTCATTTCTTTAATGTTGTGATCTGATATTGGGTTTGTAAGTACATAAGTTCCATCGTGATATTCTAATATGTTTCTGTATTTGTATAATTCTCTGTTTGTTGTTTTTGTGAAAAATACTGTAGCATTATCTATAAATTTATCTAGTTTTCCTTCTAGTGTTTTTTCTTTTCTATGGTCGAATGTATATTCATTTTTATCTTCAACTGGTATACATTCTGTAACTCTTTCTATGTATCTTCTTCCTCTAAAGTCTTTTACTAGGTGTATGTCAAAGTTTAATACTGATACAACTTGTTCTTCTGCTGTCCTTTCATCTTTGAATACTCCAGCTCTTAACATTGAGTTACGAAGTGCTGTTACTAAGTCTGGAAATGTTTTAGCGTGGTGAGTAAATAGTGTAAATTTAGATGCAACTTGTGCAGATTGTATCATCCAAGATGCTACGGGGTCTGTTGCAACCTCACCTATGATGTTAACAGAACCATCGGTTTTTTTCTGAACGTCCAAACAGTCTTGTCCAGAAACGGTTTCTGTTTCTCTCATTGATAAGATGTTTCTTGTTGGATATATTTTTCTTAAGTGAAGCTCGAATGCAGTTTCTGTAATACGTAAGTTCATAGTTTCGTATATGTTTTCAATCATTGCCATAAGCATTGTTGTTTTTCCGGCATCCTTGCTCACCAGTAAGTGAAATAATTCTTGCTCCTTTTACTAAGTATTTTAATAAATCTATTGCTTCATCTTTTCCTGGGAAGCGTATAATTTGTTCAAGTGTGGCACGTTTTACGTCGAATTTTCTTACGAAAAATGCCCATGTTTCAGACATACTTGGTCTTACAACAACAACACGAGAACCATCTTTCATTTCATTGATTTTATAACCATTTGTATCTGATAATTGTCCTGGGTTATTATATTTATAAATGTTTTGGCATACTCTTTTAAGTTCTGCTTCTGTTCCAAATGATAAAAATGCTAAACGAATTGATTTACCATGGAACATTATCCATATACTATCGCATGCACGTGGCACTTTGTGGTCTGCTATTTGGTCTAAGTAGTCGCCATCTGTTTGTGCTACTTGGCTTAAGAATGATTCTGGAAGACCAGATACACCACCAGATATACCATCTATGTTCATATCTCTAATTTCATCAATACTGCTATAACCCTTGTATTGCTGATATATTCTTTGTACTAATACATTTAGTTTGTCGGTAAATGTAAGCATAAAGTTTTCTTCTTCGTATATGTCATCTATTTCTTCAGATGTAATTACATAACAAGGCTTTGCTTCTCCTGCTACATATTTTAAATCATCTAATTTGTATTTATTAATAAGTTCTGCCATTGCTTCATAGCCAAACTCATTTTTATACATATATATTATAATATCGAATTTATCTTGAGCTGTTAAAAGTGATGGAATATCGAAAGGTATTGCTTTTGATATGTTGGTTTCATCAACACCGTATTCACGAGAAAGTAAGTCAAAAATAAGTTCTTTAACATATTTTTTATCGTTTACATCTCCATAAGTACAGCCTTTTAATGCTTGTTTTAATTCGTATTTTTTTTGTTTTCTTCTTTTTAATTCTTCTTCTGAAAGCCCTATATCATATAAATTGATTTTAGTAATTTCATCTAGTCTTTTTTTAATAAAAGCTGTCATAAGTTCTAAAGTATATGTTTTATCATCTACTTGTACTTGTTCTTCTACTTGTTCGTTACGTCTTTTTTTAATAAAGTTTAAGACTAGAAAAGCAGCTACTAAAAATACAATTCCCATTAATAGTATGTTAACCATTTTTTAGCTTTCTCCTTTCAGACTATAGTTTCATTTGTAATTCTTGTAATTTAAAAATAATATTTTGAGAAATTTCTTTTATTTCTTTTATAAAGTTAAAGTTAGAGTCTGTTTCATCTGTTACATTTCTAGCAGAAAGTATATAATCTATTATGTTTCCTTCTGTGCATTTTTCAGTAAATAAAATGTTGTATGGTACTGCTAAAACTACTTTTCTTTCTTTTAAATATCTTGTAACATTTTGCTTGTTGTATTTTGAGTCTTTATCATATCTTCCAATTGCAATCATTACATTATTTCGTTGGTAAAAATCGTTTTGCTCTTTTAATGTCATAAAATCATTTATTACTTTTTCTTTTTGTGTTAAATTCATAACTACTATATTTGACATTTGTAAAATTGCTAATTTATCTTTTGCAGGCATTTTTTTGTTAAGGTCTACAAATATTAAGTCATAATATCTGTTAGCACTTTGCAGAATATCTGAGTAGTATGGTGTAATTTTAACATATTCTTGAAAAGAATTAGTAGCTGGTGATAATAGGATATCTAGTCTATCTTTTAGTAATATTTTAGAATAACTTTTTACAATATCGCTACTAATTTTATTACTATTTAATATTTTTATAAGTCCTTCTATTCCAGATGTTAAACCTTCAACAACATTTTTTACAATTGTTCCTGAACTTCTGATTTTTTCATATTCTATAAAACAGTTTTCTAGGCTTACATCATTAAATGAAGTAGATACTATTAGAATTTTATAATTATGTTCTATTGCCATATATGTAGCTACAGCTGCTAATGATAAGCTTTGACCTGTTTCTTTTTTTTCATTAGTATAAAATGATATTATTGCCATTTTAAATAGCTCCTTTTTCCATTTGTTTAACCATTTTTTCAAGTTTAGAATTTTCTTTTGGATTATCTAAAATTTCTTCTGTAAGATATACTAGGCTGTCTTTATACATTTTAGATAATTTTTTTAGCTTAATTTTTCGTACTATTTGATTTTCAATGATTACAGACTCATCTCCCTGTTCAAATGGGAAATAAATTTTTTCTTCTTCCCAATTTACTTTAGCTCCTAAAGAAATATAGTTAAAATATTCATCTTCTTCTTTTGTCATATTTTTTGAGAAGAATATTTTCTTTATAGTCATAGGTTCTGTAATACCTGATAATATTTCAATTCCTCTTTTTATAGAGTAGGTATCAAAATTTGTAACAAAATAGTTTTTGTTTGCTGATTTTATGTTAAAGGCTTCAAATGCTTCAGGAGAATCTATGTCTATAAATACATAGTCATAAGCTAAAGCTTCATGTTCTGATACTCCTAAATAGCTTTTTATTGCTTCATAGCTGTAAAATCCAACTGCTATATCTATGTCTTCATAGTTTGTAACATAGGTTTTAGAAGGAGCCATTGTTGGAACTATATATTTTGTTTTTTGTAATGCAGTAGAGTCTATTATTAATACTCTTTTTTGTATTGTTGATAAAATTTTGGCAATATATATAATTAAGTTTGATTTATCGTAACCGCCTATAAAACCTATTGTTTGCATATATTCCTCCTATTTTTAATAAGTTTTTATATTTTTAAGTTTGCTTTAGTAGGTTTTCTTATTTTAATAAGTTCCACTTAAAGCATCTAAGTATTTTTGTCTTTCTTCTTGTGTTTTTTGAATATCGTTTTGTACTCCAGTAGTAACATTATCTGTTGCCTCATCTTGGTTATTATTTAGTGCATTATTGATTGGGTTTCTTATAGCTGAGTTAACATCTTCTTTTCTTGTAGTGTATTGACCGCTTTCATTTTTATTGTATAGTCTTTCCCACAAAGCTGTTTTTGCTTTTTGTACACAGTTTGGATCAGTTCTTATTAATGATAATATTGCATCACTTGGTACATAAGTAATTTGTGCTGCATCTTGTAAGCCTGGTTCAACATATTGTGTTGCATATAATTTAGAACCTGGTATTTTATAAGATTCAACAATTGCGCAGTTTAAAATTAATATGTCGGTTTCACCTAAGTTCATCCAAATTGTGCTTAAAGAGTCTATTCCGTCAATATTTGGTATTTCTACTTGTTTATGTGATACTACGATAAAGTCTTGTCCATCTGGTAAGGCTAAACGTATATCAATATATGTGTTAGTTTCAAGTTGTGATGGTAAAACTATCATATTATATTCCATTTTTCTAACATCACTTGTTAAAATATTGTTGCTTCTAGTAACTGCTGTTGTGGTTAAAACAGTATTTGCAGTCATATCTACTTTTGCAACTAATGGAACTGAAGTAAGATCTACTTTTTCATTAGTATCTTCATAATAATAGTTTTCGCCATCTAATGTGGTTATGAATCTATCTTTTGGTTCTTGTGTTCTGCTATCTACTTCTGTTATATATAATTTTGAGGTTTCTTCTCCGGTAGTTCCATCTTTTACTATTTTAGTGCCAACTGTATTACCTTTTGCATCTTCTAATCTATATGTAACTAAGTTATTAATGTTATCTTGAAAAGAATTTGCTGGAATAGCTCCTTTATCAACTTCGATTATATCTACCATATCATCTGTGATAACTTGACCTGATTTTACGTTTTGCATTAATACGCATACCTCTTCTTTTGCTGCTTGAAGCGTTGCTATTTCTTTTTTTGTATTTGTTAATTGCATTATTAAAAGTGCAATTATTGCTCCCGTAATTACTAATGTTATTAACATTCCTATAAGGAATGAGTTTCTTGCATTTTTTTGCATTGGATTTGTAGCCATTGTGTGTTCCTCCTTATAATTTTACATATTATTGTAATTTATTTTATTGTACTACATTTTTTTACACATTACAATGGTAAAAATTCTTTGTAATACAAACTTAATATTTTTGTAATATTTTTGTAATATTTAGTAAAAGTATTTGATTTTTTTTATACAATAAGAAAATCGTTTGCTTCGCAAACAACTGCCATGTGCTTTGCACGGGCAAACATAGGTAGATTAACCTTGTTTTCTAGAAAAAATGCATTTAAAAAATGCATTTTCCTAGAAAATAAAAAAGCCTCAAGCAATTGCCTATTTTATATAGAAAATGCTTGAGTTATTATATTATTTTATTGAGGTATAATATTAGTACTTAGCTTTTTTAATTAATAAAACTAAACCTTATGAAATATATTTTTTGACTATTAGTCTTATTTTGCCTTTTGAGGTTGTTGATAGTATTTGCCCTATTTCAAATTTTCCTTTACCTCTTATTGTTAAAATATCGTTTTCTTTTAGTGTGGTAGCATTTTTTGTTTTTAATTCATAATTTATGAATACTCTTTCCTGTGCTATTATTTCATTTGCTTTGCTTCTAGATAAATGCAAAATTTCTGATACAACTACATCAAGCCTCATTTGAGGAATTAATATTACTATTTCTTCTTTTTTAGTTGGTACTATGTTTAATTCTGAAATTTCTTTAATTGTAATTTCTGATTTTTGAAATCTGGTTAGGTCTTGCAAATGAGTTTTTAAATATTCTGCCATTTCGTTTTGCACTATTATATCTGCTCCGGCTTCATTTACTATAATATCACCTATTATTTCACGCTTAATTCCAAGTTTCATAATTCCGCCTAAATATTCTGAATGGTTATATTTGCCTTGAAGTTCCTGTGGCAAAGTAATAGATATTACTTTAATATTTTGCATAATTACTGGGTTATTTTCATTTTCTTTTGAAAATATTTCTTCTATTTTTTCTGGATATATAAATAGCATTTTTCTTTGTGCTTCTTCATACCCTCCACTTAAAATATAATTAGTTTCATTGCTTGCTTTTAATACTTTACTTACTATGTTTTGCTGGTATGCATCTAAAAATTCGGTTACTTGCACTTGATTTTTTGTGTGCATAAATTTTAGTTTATCTAATATTTTTGAAACTAATAGTTTTTCTTCCTGTTTTGGAAATTGTTTTAATAATTCTTGTTTATCCATTTTTATGTCCTTTTCTATTTTATATATTGTTCTAGTTTTGCCATTAATTCGTTTGCAATGGTTTGTTCATCTAAACCATATATTTTTTCTAATTCTTCTACTTTTCCGTGTTTAATGAATTCATCTGGATAGCCATAAGCTTTTATAAATTTACTTGCCATATTATTCTTTTGTAATACTTCTAAAGTAGAAGTTGCAAGCCCACCTGTAATAATTCCATCTTCTATGGTAATTATTTTATTTGTTTTAGAAACTGATTTTATAATAGTGTTTTCATCTAATGGTTTTAAAAATCTAGCATTTATTACCTCTACATTTATATTTTGCTTTTCTAATATATCGGCTACTTTTTTTGCTTTTGCTACCATTTTTCCAATTGCTAAAATGGTTAAGTCTTGTCCTTCTTTTATAATTTCTGCTTTTCCTTGTTTAATTTCTTTATAATTTTCTAAAGTTTTATTATTTATATTACTTTCTAATTTAGATTCATCAATACTATTTTTTATTTCATTAATGTTTTCAAATAAAACTTCTTTGTTTTCTCCACCTCTTGGATAGCGAATAGCAACTGGAGAGCCTAAATTTACAGCATATTCTAACATTTGTTTTAGTTCTTCAAAATTTTTTGGTGCCATAATAGTTAGGTTAGGAACAATATTTAAAAATGCCATATCGTAAATTCCTTGATGTGTTTCACCATCATTTCCTACAATTCCTGCTCTATCAATGCAAAGTACTACAGGTAATTTTTGCATTGCAATATCGTGAATTACTTGGTCATACGCCCTTTGATAGAACGAAGAATATATTGATACAACTGGCACTAGGCCTTCTTTTGCCATACCTGCTGCCATGCATAAGGCATGCTGTTCTGCTATTCCTACATCAAAAAATCTATTTGGAAATTTTTTAGCAAATTCTGTTAGGCCTGTTCCATCTTTCATAGCAGCAGTAATTGCTACTATTTTTTTGTTTTTCTTTGCTAAGTTTACTAAAGTTTCTCCAAATACTTTTGAGTAATCTAGTGCTTTTTCTTTTTTACTTTCACCTGTTACTAAGTCAAAGCTAGAAGTGCTATGAAATTTATCTGGATTTTCTTCTGCTGGAATATAGCCTTTTCCTTTTTTAGTTAATATATGTATTAAAACCGGGCCTTCTTGCACTTTTGCTTTATTAAAAACATCTTCTAGTTTTTCTATGTTATGGCCATCTACTGGTCCTAAATAGCAAAAGCCTAATTCTTCAAAAAACATATTGGGAATAATTAATTGTTTTACTACTCGTTTTATTTTTCTAACAAAATTAATAATGTTATCTCCCGCATTACCTGGCAATTTTCTTACAATTTTTTTAATATATGCATTAGATTTTTTATAACCTTTTCTGGTTCTTAGTTTCGTTAAAAAGCTAGAAATTCCACCAACATTTTTAGATATGCTCATTTCATTGTCGTTTAGTATTACAATTAGGTTTGTTTTGCTACAACCCGCATCATTTAAGGCCTCTAGGGCCATTCCGCCAGTAAGTGCCCCATCTCCTATTACTGCAATTACATGATAGTTTTCTTTTTTAATATCTCTTGCTCTTGCCATACCTAAAGCTGCAGAAATAGATGTGCTACTATGCCCTGTTTCAAAGCAGTCATATTCAGATTCTGAATATTTTGGAAAGCCAGAAAGGCCATTTAATTGCCTTAATGTTTCCATTTTATTCCTTCTTCCAGTTAGCATTTTGTGAATGTAGGTTTGATGTCCTACATCCCAAATTATTTTATCTTTTGGTGTATCGAATGAGCTATGAAGCGCAATGGTAAGCTCTACTACACCTAAGTTTGATGCTAAGTGACCACCTGTTTTTGATACTACATTTAATAGCTCTTCTCTTAAATTTTCTGCTAAAGCTTCTTTTTCTTCTATATTTAATTTTCTTAAATTTTCTGGAGTTTGTATTTTATATAAGTCTTCCAAATTATCCCGCCTTTACTATTTAACTTTCTTTTACTAATTTTTTATATAAGTTTCCCTTTTCTTCAAAGTTTTTAAAAAATCCATAGCTTGCCGCTGTTGGAGAAAGCAAGCAAATTTTGTTTTTTTCTGTTACTTTTTTAGCAGTTTCAACCGCTTCTTCCATAGTATTTACAATGTACACCTTTTCCTTTTTTAGTTTTTTAGCAATATCATGGCCTGTTTTTGGCATACAAATTATGTTATTAATGTTACTATTGTTTAAGTATTTTATAAAATATGTGTAATCTATTCCTCTATCCATTCCACCTATAATTAATGTATTAACTTCTTTTAAAGCTTCTATTGCTTCTATTGTAGCCATTGGAACAGTGCCTATACTATTATCATAATATATAACATCATCATATTTTCCTACTAGTTCTAGCCTATGCTCCAAAGTTTTAAACTGACTTATTATTTTAATTGTTTCGTTTAAATTTAAGTTTAATATTTCAGAAACTCCTAGCACAAACATTATATTATTTAAGTTATAGTCTCCAATTAAGTTTCTTGGTTCATTTTTATCATATATAAATTTATTATTTAAATATACTTTGTTTTCGTTTAAATATATTCTGTTTTCTTTAGATGTATTATTTACCTGTTTTTCATTTAAGTATATGGTATTTTTATTTAAGTCTGGTTTCCCTTTAAAGCTTACTTTGTATTCTTTTGCTTTTATGTTTTTTACTAATTTGTTAATTGTTTCGTTATCTGCATTATATAAAAAGTAGTCTGAAGATTTTTGATATTTGAATATATTGCATTTTGCCTCTGCATATTCTTCAAAAGATTTGTAGTGGTCTAAGTGTTCTTCATAAATGTTTAATAATATTGCAATATTAGGTGATAGCTTCATATATTCTAATTGATGTGATGACATTTCTAAAACTATTGTCATATTGTCTTTTAGTTTATCTATATAGTCAAATGCTGGTATTCCAATGTTTCCTAAAAGCATACAATTTACATTTTGCTTTTTTAAAACATTATATATTAATGAGCTTGTTGTGCTTTTTCCCTTTGTTCCTGTAATTCCTATGGTAAAAACATTAAAAAATTCTAATAATAGTTCTAATTGTGATTTTATTTTATGTGCATACTTTTTTATATCAATTTTAGCAAAAGATATTCCTGGTGATTTCATTATTATATCGTAGCTTTCTAAATTTTCCAAGTAGCTTTCTCCACATATAAGCTCTACATTATTATCATTTTGTAATATTTTAGAAGTTGCTTGTAAATCTTCCTTTTGGTCAGCAATATATATTTTTTGGTCTTTTAAGTATTTTCTCATTACTTTATATGTAGACTGCCCTTCTCTACCAAAGCCTAATATAAGTACTTTTTTATTTTTAAAATACTCAATTAAATCATTTATCAATTAAAAATACCTCTTTTCTTAGCATAGCATTTTGCTCTTCGCTTAAATTATTTTCTTCGTTATATAACATTGTAATATCTATACTAGTATTTACTAAAGTGTAATTATTTTTATAATATTTTAATAAATATGGCAAGTTTTCATTTTTAGCTTCTAAGTTTTGTATTGTTTTGCTTATTGCAAAATTTACTTCCTCAAAAGTTCCAACACAGTCAAATGGTTTTGTTTCCCCTTTTCCTATTAATTCTATAAATGTTTGCAATAAGCTTTCTTTTTCAAATAAGTCTTCTCCAAAAATTTGAACTAATTTTTCTTTATATAAATATGGGCTTAATATAATATATGCAAATAAGCACTTGGCACAGTTACAGCACCATTTCCATTCTTTTTCCTTGCTTCCAACATTGCAGCTTTTAAATGTTTTATGATATTTTTCTTTTTTTGCAAATATTTTTGCAATTTGTAATTCATTTAATGGTCTTAAAAAGCTAAAATATTTTACAGGAGCTTTTAAATATTCTTTAGAATATTTTTCGAAATCACACTCAAATTCATAACTTTTAGAATATTGGTGGTTTATTTTTTCTCCTATAATATTTGATTCATTTGCACTATTTTCATTTGATAATGCAACATATTTTTTTGATAGTAAATATGCTACAAAGTATGTTAAAAATGCAAGCATTGCAGAAAATGGTGTATGTCCATTTATGAAGCCCTGCTTATTTAATTTTATTAAATTTTGGTCTATTTGTCTATAAATTTCTATTATATTATTATCTTCTAGACCCGCTATTTTAGCACATTGTAGTGTTACTGGCTTTGGATTAACAATTAAAGCATAATCAGTTTTATTATTTATTTTTAAGGTTTCTAATGTTACTACTGAATCTTTACCCCCACCAATTGGAACTATGTAGCCATTTGAAGGGTCTTTTATTTCTTCATAGTTGAATTCATTTGTTTCTTTTGAGCATTCTATATTTACAAAGTCATTAATGTTTGTTTGTATATTATTTGTATAAAATAGTTCTCCTAAGCCATAAAAATATAGCTTTTTAAACCATTCAATTTGTTTTTTATTTAAGTAACCACATTTTATAATTATTTTTGGTGAACATATACATTTCCAATAGCTTATGAGTTCTATAAGTCCTATATGAAATACCATATTTTGAGCATATTTAGTATTAATATCTTTAAAGTTTAGGTTCTTTTTTAATATTTTTATTTGTGGATTAAATTTTGTAAGATTTGGTATTTCGAATTCATACTGTAAATATATGGCTTCGCTGTCTTGTTTTACTGAATAATTGTTAAAATAAAATTCTTTATATTTGTTTCTGTATTCTTGAAATTTTAATGAATTATCCATATTTTTTGTTAGCCCTTTCTTTTAAACTTATTATTATAATACTTTTTTTGATTGGTATTGTTACTATTTTTTTGTAAATTATATTTTTCTAGTGTTATTATAGCAAATAATATGATACTAAAATAGTCTAATACTTAGTATCAGACTATTTTGGGTATGTAAATTAACATATAATTGGTTGGGGTACTAGGATTCGAACCTAGGAAATGTCGGAGTCAGAGTCCGATGCCTTACCGCTTGGCTATACCCCAATGTTATAGTATTATATTATTTTTGCTTCTACAAGAATAATATAATACTATTATTTGTTTTTGATTAATTTAAAAATTATTTAATTCTACAAGTCAATTTAGTTTTATAAATTTATTTAACTTTCTAAAATTATTTAATCTTTCAAAAACTATTTAACTGCTTTTCTTCCTCTAAATACTGCTACATCTCCAAGTTCTGCTTCTATGTTTAGTAAACGATTATATTTTGCAATACGATCTGTTCTGCAAGGTGCACCAGTTTTGATTTGACCTGCATTTGTAGCTACGGCAACATCAGCTAAAGTTGTGTCTTCTGTTTCACCGCTTCTATGAGAAACTACTGCTGTGTATCCATTTCTTTTTGCAAGTTCAATTGCATCTAATGTTTCTGTTAATGTTCCAATTTGATTTAATTTTATTAAAATGCT
>CANQCT010000018.1 GCA_947589835.1 uncultured Clostridia bacterium | reverse complement strand
TTGTAACCAGCTTGTTTAATTGCTTCTATAATTAGTTCTACTGCTTCTTCTTCGCTTCCTAAGTTTGGAGCAAATCCGCCTTCGTCTCCAACTCCTGTTGAATATCCTTTTGATTTTAATACTTTCTTTAAGTTATGGTATACTTCTACGCCCATTCTCATACATTCTGAAAATGTTTTTGCACCTACTGGCATTATCATAAATTCTTGTACACTTAGGCTACTATCTGCGTGTTTTCCACCATTCATAATATTCATCATTGGAACTGGTAATTCTTTTGCATTTACTCCGCCAATGTAGTTATATAAGCTCATTCCTAATGAGTTAGCTGCTGCTTTTGCTACTGCTAAAGATACTCCAAGCATTGCATTAGCACCTAATTTTCCTTTATTTTCTGTTCCGTCTAGTTCTATCATTGTTTTATCTAATTTAGCTTGTTCGTAGGCATTCATTCCTACTATTTTTTCGCTAATAATGTTGTTTACATTTTCTACTGCTTTTAAAACACCTTTTCCTAGGTATCTTTCTTTATCTCCATCTCTTAATTCTACTGCTTCAAAGCTTCCTGTAGATGCTCCAGATGGTACCATTGCTACTCCTGAAAATCCGCCTTCTAGTACTACTTCTACTTGTACAGTTGGGTTTCCTCTTGAGTCTAATACTTCTAATGCTTTTACACTTTCAATTTCTAAATAATCTTTCATATTTTCAAATCCTTTCTTTTTTTATTTTATATTAAGAAGTACATTTGCGTAAGTATAGATAAATGTTACCTCTTTCATATTTGTTTTTATACACTTATGCTTAATATTTGTGTTTTTACTTCATAGTTTTGCATATCTTCTATTGGTTCTATTTGTTCTTTTTGATATTTGACCATATATTTTATAGGGTTATAATATATTGTGTCTGAATAAATAGTTTTATTTGGTATATTATTTTTTTGTAGTTCTGTTATTAATAAATTCTTTTGTTTCTTGCTTAAACTTTCTACTGGTATTTTTAAATTATTATAAGCCCATAATATATGCTTTGTTTCTAATTGGTCTTTTAAAACAGGTAATTCGTCGTAATTAAATTCTACTATAAATTTTATTCCTTCAATTTTTATAGTAATATTAGTCCAAGATTTTCTTCGCAATTTATTAAATTCTTCTTTTAATTCTTTAATTAAATCATATAATTTAATTGCTGATTTTATATATTGACTTTCATCTAAATTAAATCTTGCTGGAATTTCATAACTATTTATAGGGTTCTTTTTTAAAATTCCTTTTGGGAAGTAATAAAAGAACATTTCACCTGTTTTAAAGTTTCCTAAATTTTGTAACACTGAAGCATATAAATAAATTCTGTCCCATTTTTCTGGTATCATATAGAAAAGTTGAGTTTGTATTTTTTTATAAATTGCTTTTATTGTTTCTGCTTCTTGCATTTTGTAGTTCCTTAATTTACTTTTCTATTAAGCTTTCGCCTGTCATTTCTTTAGGCTTTGGAAGTTCTAAAAGTTCTAACATTGTTGGGCTTAAGTCTGCAAGCTTTCCTTCTTTTAGTTTTACTCCTTCTAGTCCTATTAATACTAATGGAACTGGGTTTGTTGTATGGGCTGTATGTGGTTCTCCTGTTTTATAATCTATCATTTGTTCTGCATTTCCATGATCTGCTGTCATGAGTATTATTCCATTTTGTTTATTTACAGCATCTACTACTTTTTGAACACATTCATCAATAGCTTCTATTGCCTTAATTGCTGCTTCTAAATTTCCTGTGTGTCCTACCATATCTGGATTAGCATAATTTAAAATAATTGAGTCATATTTATTAGAATTTATTGCTTCTACAACTTTTTGTGTTACTTCATAAGCACTCATTTCTGGCTGCATATCGTAAGTTTGTACTTTTGGAGATGGTACTAAAATTCTATCTTCTCCTTTGTATTGTTTTTCTTCTCCGCCATTAAAGAAAAATGTAACATGTGCATATTTTTCTGTTTCTGCAATTCTTAATTGTGTTAATCCATTTTTTGAAATATATTCTCCAAATGTATTTTTAAGTTCTTCTGCTTTAAATGCAATATGTACATTTGGAATAGTTTCATCATACTGAGTAAAGCATACGTAATGTAAATTTAAGTTTTCTGTTTCGAATTCTTTAAATTCTGGATCTACTAGGCTTCTGGTAATTTCTCTTGCTCTATCTGGTCTATAATTAAAGAATATAACAGAATCATTTTTAGAAATTTTTGCAACTGGTTCTTCTCCATTACATATAACAGTAGGTTCAACGAATTCGTCGAATACTTCTTTTTGGTAAGAACTTTCTATTGCAGAAATAGCAGAATTTGCTTTTTCACCTTCACCTTTTACTAAGGCATTATAGGCTTTTTCTACTCTTTCCCATCTTTTATCTCTATCCATTGCGTAGAACCTACCACAAATAGTTGCAATTTTTCCAACATTTTTTTCTTTCATTTTTTCTTCTAGTTTTGCAATGTATGTTTCGCCTGATGCTGGTGGAGTATCTCTTCCATCTAGAAAACAATGAACATAAACATCTTCAAAGTCTTTTCTTTTAGCAAATTCTAAAAGTGCTACTAAGTGCCTTATATGGCTATGAACTCCTCCATCTGAAAGAAGTCCCATTATATGAAGTTTAGAATTATGTTTTTTACAATTTTCTATTGCATCTGAAAATTCTTTAATGCTAAAGAAATCTCCATCTTCTATTGATTTTGTAATTCTTGTTAAGTCTTGATAAACAACTCTACCAGCGCCTATGTTTGTATGACCTACTTCTGAGTTTCCCATTTGTCCTTCTGGTAAGCCAACATCAAGACCGCTTGTATGAATTATTGTAGTCGGCCATGTTTTCATTAGTTTATCTATATTAGGTGTATTTGCTAGTTTTACTGCGTTTGCTTTTTCGTTTTCATTTATGCCAAAACCATCTAATATCATTAGCATTATAGGTTTTTTTCTCATTTTTTCATATCTCCATTTCTATTTCATTTTGTCATTTCTTTTTAGTTTATTGCAACTTTTAAGTTACAAAATTTTGCTTTTGTATAAATACTATTTATTACTATTCACAGTTAATTATAAATCTTAGAGTAGCCACTTGCTTCATTATATATGTTTTTTCGTGCTTTAGCCTAAGAAAAAAACATATATAATACGTTGGGCGTGTGGCGGATAATTTTAAGGCTGTGAATTGTAACTACTATTTATACTGATAAACAAATTTTAGCAAATTCATCTGGTTTTAAACTAGCTCCTCCAACTAATCCACCATCTATATCTGAGGTAGAAAATAGCTCTTTGCTGTTTTCTGATTTTACACTTCCGCCATATAGAATAATTAGTTTTTGAGCAGTTTCTTCATCATAAATACTTGCAACTTCATTTCTAATTGTTTTTATCATTTCATTTGCATCATTTGATGTTGCTGTTTTTCCAGTGCCAATAGCCCAAATAGGCTCATAAGCAATTGTAATTTTACTTAAGTTTTCTTTAGTTATTCCTTCTAATGCAAGTTTTATTTGATTTTTAACTACTTCTTCCTGTTTTCCAGTTTCTCTTTGTTCTAGGCTTTCACCTACACATACAATTGGTTTTAATTCATTTTTTATAGCTGATTTTACCTTTTTATTAACTGCTTCATCGGTTTCTGCAAAATACTGCCTTCTTTCAGAGTGGCCTATAATAACATATTCCACTCCAATTGATTTTAGCATTTGTCCTGAAACTTCTCCTGTGTAGGCTCCTTTTTCTTTCCAGTGCATATTTTGTGCACCTATTTTAATGTTTGTATTTTGAGCAGTTAATAAGCTATAAAATAAATCTGTATATGGTACGCAAAGTATTATTTCATTTGAAGTATTTTTTACTTGTGCTGATAGGTCTTCAATAAATTTTATTGCTTCATTTGGAAGCATATTCATTTTCCAATTTCCTGCAATTACTTTTTTTCTCATTTAAAAATTCCATTCCTTTCTCGCTTCGCTCGCAAGGCACACATAGTTATGAAATATTATGTTCTTTCAAACTAAACTCCATTCTTTTTATATGATTTTTTTGCTTTTACTTTTCTTGTTGCATACTTATTATAAGTTTTACTTTTCTTGTTGCATGTTTTTAGAGGTTGATGTATTTGATTTATTTTGTGTTTTTTCAGCATTATTTAAAGCTGCAATTCCAGGTAATTCTTTTCCTTCTAAGAATTCAAGTGATGCTCCTCCACCTGTTGATAAGTAAATATTTGAAAATTGTTTTGTATCTTCTCCGCTTTCTTTAGCTTTGCTTTTAATTTTTTGTATAGCAGCTACTGAATCTCCTCCACCAATTACACATTTTGCTTTACCTGCTGAAATATATCTTGCAATTGATTCTGTTCCATGTGCAAAGCTTGGAGCTTCTGTATAACCTAGTGGGCCATTCCATACTATTGTTTTAGCACCCTCTAGTCCACTTGCAAAATGCTCTAGTGTTTTTTCTCCTACGTCTAAAATTTGCCATCCATCTAAGCTTTCAGCTTTTCCTTCTTCTACTTCTTTTTCTGTATAAAGTTTTACTTTTTTATGTTCAGCTGATTCGATTTTTTCGCCATCTAATTCTTCTCCTGCTGGAATTTTAGCTACTCTTGCATCTACTGGTAAAACAATTTCTACACCTTTATTATTTGCTTTTTTCATTAATTCTTTAGCAGTTTCTATTTTATCTGACTCATATACTGAACTTCCTATGTCATAGCCCTTTGCTTTTAAGAAAGTATTTGCCATTGCTCCACCAATTTCTATTCTTTCTACTTTTTCAAGTAGATTTTCTATTACACCAATTTTGTCTGAAACTTTTGCTCCACCCAAAATTGCTACAAATGGCTCTTCTGGACTTTCTAATACTGCACCTAATTCTGTAATTTCTTTTTCCATTAAAAGGCCTGCTACTGATGTTTTTACATGATGTGCTACACCTTCTGTAGAACTATGTGCTCTATGTGCAGTTCCAAAAGCATCATTAACATATATTCCATCTTCTCCTATTAATTCTGAAAATTCTAATGATAAAGTATCATCATTTTTTTCTTCTCTTGGATCAAAACGTACATTTTCAAGTAGTCCTGCTTCGCCTTCTTTTAAACCATCTGCCATTTCATGTGCACTACTTCCTGTAACATCTTCTGCAAGTTTTACATTTACCCCTAGCTCTTCTGATAGTTTAGTTGCAACTGGTTTTAAAGAATATTTTTCATTTACTTCTCCCTTTGGTCTACCTAAATGTGAGCATAGCACAACCTTTGCACCATTTTCTGTTAAGTATTTAATTGTAGGAAGTGCTGCCCTAATTCTTGTATCATCGGCAACTTCTCCATCTTTTAAAGGTACATTAAAATCACAACGTACTAATACTTTTTTTCCTTTTACATCAATATCACGTATTGTTTTTTTCTCCATATTTTTTACTACTCCTTTATTTTAAATCTTTACATCACAATTACTACTATGTTTTAAAAATAAAACATAGTAGTAATTTAAGTTTTACTATTTATTAGAAATATATATTGCTAAATCAACTAGCTTGTTTGAATAACCCCATTCATTATCATACCAAGCAACTAATTTAACAAATGTATCTGTTAAAGCTATACCTGCTGTTGCGTCAAATATAGATGTGTGCTCGTCGTGAATAAAGTCTGAAGAAACAACTGGATCTTCTACGTATTCCATAATTCCTTTCATTTCGTTTTCACAAGCTTTTTTAATAACGCTACAAATTTCTTCGTAAGTTGCTGGTTTTTCTAAGTTACATGTTAAGTCTACAACAGAAACATCAACAGTAGGTACTCTAAATGCCATACCTGTTAGTTTTCCATTTAAAGAAGGTATAACTTTTCCAACTGCTTTTGCTGCACCTGTTGAAGATGGTATAATATTTGCACTTGCTGCACGTCCGCCTCTCCAGTCTTTTTTAGATGCTCCATCTACTGTTTTTTGTGTTGCAGTTGTACTATGAACTGTTGTCATTAAACCATCTTTAATTCCAAAGTTATCGTTAATAACTTTTGCAAGTGGTGCTAAACAGTTTGTTGTACAAGATGCGTTTGAAATAATATTCATATCTGGTGTGTATGTTTCGTTATTTACACCCATTACAAACATTGGTGCATCTTTAGATGGTGCAGAAATAATGACTTTTTTTGCTCCTGCTTCTAGGTGTGCATTTGCTTTTTCTATTGTAGTAAATACTCCTGAACATTCTAAAACAATATCTACTCCTTCTTGACCCCAAGGAACATTTTTTGGCTCCATTTCATTATATACTTTAATTTCTTTTCCGTTAACAATTAAAACATTTTCTTTAGAAGATACTTCTCCTGAAAATTTTCCATGTACTGTGTCATATTTTATCATATATGCCATATAGTCTGCTGTAATAAATGGGTCGTTTATTGCTACAACCTCTACCTCGCTTTTGTTAAGTGCTGCTTGTAATGTTAAATTTCCAATTCTTCCAAAACCATTAATACCTAATTTTACTGACATAATTTAAATTCCTCCTTTTTAGATGTTTCCATCTTAATTTTTTATTTTATGCATATTATATCCTAATCAGTGTAATTTTATATCAAAAAAGAATACTTTTCAAGTATTCTTTTATATTTTGTGTAATTTCTGTATAATTTCTGTATCATTTTCTGCTATTATATAATAATTAAAGCTTAAATGGTACTATTTTTCGCAGTTTTGAGAGGTCCCGTTCTGAACCTTCTTCTTTGAAACTTCTTCTGCAACGGGCAATTTGAAAAACAAGAAAACTAGTACTATTTAAGCAAGTTTACTATAAACTAATTAATTTTTAATAATTTACTTGATTTTTTTATAAAATTTAAGAGATAGAAAATAAATCCTATAATTATAGAATCTATTTTCTATCTCTTATTAAATTATATACATATAATTAATTATAAAGTAATATTATCTACAATTTCAATTTCTTGAAATAAAAAGTCATGTATACCTTTTGCAGTAACATCTTGATGCCAAAAATCATGTACTTCTTGGAATACTTTTTGTTGCTTTGGTGTCATTGTTACTGTAATTTCTTGACATAAGAAGTTTTTTACTTTTGTCCATATACTAACTTCTGCTGGTAGGCCATTTGCTACGTTATTTTCTAGATTTCCCATTGTTATTCCTCCTTTGTAAGGTTATCTCTTAAAATATTTACATATTATTTATACTATAACAATTTAAAATATTCAAGTATTTTTGCCATTTTTTGTATTACGTTTTTATTACATTAATATTACAAAAATATTACATTAAATTTCCATTTGACTTCCAAGAAAGCTAGCTGCCGATTGTGCCACTTTTTGTTCTATTTCTGTCATTTTGGTATTATTATCTTTTGATAATAATATTACACTTCCAATAACATCACCATCTGAAATAATTGGATAAACTACTTGCGAGTTGTATCTTCTTTCTTTACTTTCATTTTTTGTGATTGGAATTGCTAAGTCATTGTTTTCTTTGCTTGTATATCTTTCTTTGTCATCCATTACTTTTTCTAGTTCTTCACTAATGTCTTGTTCTAAAAATTCTTTTTTAGAGCCACCAGATACAGCTATAACTGTATCTTTATCTGTAATGCAGGCAATATGTCCTGTTGTTTTTGCTAAGGTTTCAGCATAGCCTGTTGCAAATTCTGTTAATTCACCAATTGGAGAATATTTTTTTAATATAACTTCTCCTTCTTTATCTGTAAAAATTTCTAAAGGGTCTCCGCTCTTTTATTCTCAAGGTTTTTCTAATTTCTTTTGGTATAACAACCCTTCCTAAATCATCTATTCTTCTAACTACTCCTGTTGCTTTCAAAATATTACCTCCTTTTAAATTTAGGGTCAAAAGCCCTATGCAAAATAAAAATTAATTTTTTAAAACTATTCTTATTATTGCTTTAAAAGGAAATTTTTATACATTTTTTTTAATTTAAATAATGAAAATAACTTTAATTGCAATTTTACATAAAATATAAGTCATATAGTAATACTCATTTATGTTTGCAGTAACTTTTCCTAAATAATAAAAGCCCTGAGATGTTTATCTCAGGGGGTAATTAAGGCTGTTTTACTTCCAAAATTATGGAATATTTTTCCTTGTCGCCATTTACCGGGAAAGCCGAGTTGATTCGGAACCCCAAAGCGAGATAATTTTGAAATTCAAATTGCCTTCCCACGACGCACGTGGGCTGTGTCGACTTCGCAAAGTAAGCAACGCTTTCCATGCGAAAGGCCGATATTCGACAAACCGCAAAGCGTTTCGTCTCCTTTCTTAAAGGTTATAAATACATTCTAGCATATATTATGTAAAATTGCAAGTTTTTTACAATTTTTTGCATAAAGTTGATAAAATTTGTCCTCCTCTATTTTAAAAAATTTTTTAAGATTTATTAGACTCACAAAAAAATAACAGGTGAATTTCCTGCTATTTTCTAAGATTATTAATACGTTATTATTATAATGCTGACTGTTGTTCATATACAAAACTATTATTATACACTGTATCTGTACCAATGTCTATTGCTCCATTATCCCACACAATAATTCCATTTTCTATATAAGCATTTTTAAATATGTTAAAGTCTTGCAGTTTCTTATAAATTGGATATTGCATCAAAAATTGTGCATCAAAAATTCGTTTTTCTCCGTTTGAGAAAGTAACTAGCATACACAATTCTGATATTATCTTCAAATCAATTATTTTTAAATTTTTATTGTTAAAATTTTCTGCATAAGCTATATCATTAACTATATACATTACAACTACCCCTATCCTAATGGTTTTATGTTATCAAAAGGCATACCTTGCACTGCATTATTCCATGCCTTATATAATTCATCTTCATGTAAAATCATCCATGCTTGTAATAATTTCAATTTTTTTATTGGCAATGAGCCACTTAACAATTCTCCGTCAATTCCGACTGAAGCTTCATACTCTCCATAGTAAACATGAACATGTGGCTTATGATGTTTATCATTATCAAGAAAAACTAATTTTATAATCATCCCTTGGAATCTACTTAATTCTGGCATATTATCTCCTTTTTTTCATAAAGATTATTTTTACAATCTATTTATATATTTTTTACTGTTGGTATTTCTCATTACTATTATATCATAATTTTTTATTTTTGCAAATTAGCCGGTTGCTCCAACGCAAGTTACTAAGAATTTACCATCTATTTCTTTCAAAACAATGAAATATGCTAAACTTATATCTTGAGGATCAGTTATTCCATTATATTCAAACTCATATGGTGCAAAATAATAATACGAATTACTTTCTTCAATGCAATGTGAAAATATTGGTGATTTCATATTTGTCATATTATATTTTTGTACTGTTGCAACAGCATCTGAACTGCCATATTCTTGCATTGTTTTTATATCTTTTGCATTTAAAGCTTCTACAAATTTATTTACAATTTCTTGTGTTTTTTCTCTATCTGTTTCTATTCCTAAAAAATCATTATTATATTCTAAATTGTTTAAGTTGAATTTCATACTAGTAATAAATTTAAATTCTGTATCTTTATTATATCTATCATCAGTATATTGATTTGTATAATATTTATATATATTTATAGTATAATTTTCATTTTCATTTAGTTTTTGTGTAAAGAAAGTTCCATTATTATAAACCATTTCTTTTTCTAAAAGTAGATTTCCTTGACTATCAATTAAATCAAATGCATATCTTGGTACTTTTATTGATTCATCTACCATAGTTCCATTTTCAAAATTAGTTTTCATTTTTATAATTGTTCCAATTTTAGATATTTGAATATTAGAAATTGTGACTTTTCCTAATTCTCCTTCTGTTACTACAAGCATAGGTTCATCATAATATTGTTTTTCTCCTGTTGTGCTATCAATAGCCCAGCCATATTCTTTTTCTATTTCAAATTCTGCAATTGCATTTTGTGGTTTATAATCTTTTGTTTCTGTTAGTCCTTTATTTAAGTTATTTACTGTAAAATTCCATTCTCCTTCAAATATTGGTGGCATTGCATCAACCATATTCATACCTAATTTATTTATAATTATTTCTATATTTGCTGTGTCATCAAATTGGTATTTTGAAATATCTGCTACTACATATAATACAAGTTCGTTTTTTGAAATTACCCTTGCAAAAGTTTGAATTTTATCTAAATAACATATATCATAACTTTCTAATTTAAAACCACTATTTGGATCTGAATAATTTCCTATATATGTTTCATTTTTTTCATCAGATATTTTAGCTTGAAATTCTATTTCCGCACAATTTTGTAGCATATTTACGATTACCTTATTTTGATCTTTAACATCTTGGTTAATTTGATAATATCCTAAATCATATGATTTTTGGCATAAATCTTCTGTTTCAAACATATACCCCATTATTAAGAAGTTAGTGTCATATGCCATATCCATTAATGTAACTTTAACTCCATTTTTTTCTACTACTTGGCTAATATCTGTTTTTGATTCTTCATATTCTTTACTTATTCCAATTTTTTCTAATATCCATGAGTATATATTAGCGCCTCCCATTGCATACGATATTCCATTTCCTATTAAGAATACTATTAATACAAATGATGCTGCTAAACTTAATACTTTACTTAACTTATATTTACTTTTATTTTCTTCTTTCATTTCTAAATTCTCACTTTCTTCTATTTTTTTGTATGCTTCTTGCATTTTTTGTTTTACTATTTCAGGAATTTGTAATTTTTGCTTTAGTTCTTGCTTAATTTATCAAATAAACGTCACACATATTAAGTCTTTTTAAATATGTTACATTTTCTAATTTAAGAGCTTGTTTTATTGTATTTACTAATTTTTCATTTTCTTGTACATCGTTAATAAATACTAGAATTCCACTTGAAATGTCTTTATTAAGCATTATGGATTTTATATTTTCTTCATTGCAATTTATATCTTTAGCTATATATGATTGATTTAATGTAGCAAATAATAGTATTTCGTCTAAAAATCTATCATTACTAGAGTTTAATAAATATATTGCTGGTAAATTGGCATTGTTTTTTATAAATTCGGTAATATCTTTTTTATTAGAATATATAACTTCTGGCTCTAATTTAAAATTTTTTAGAAATAGCAATATATTATCTATTGGCACTTCTTGAATTTTAGGGAAAATATTTATAGGTATATTTATTTCGTTTTTTAGTTTTTGTACTATTTCTGCTTTACTTGAATACGAACTTTCTTGTTCATTTTTAAAGTCTTTTCCAATTACCATATTTATAACTTTATTCGATATAAATGGCATTACAATTACTAATATGCATATTGATATTAAAATTATATTTGCAGTTTTTTCTTTAACTAAATTGTTTAATAGTTTCATAATTAAATACAAGGCAAGTACAAATAGTAAACTACATACTGGCATTATATATCTTAGTTCTAGCCAAGGTGAAGATATTGCTGCTAATATAGTATAGCAAAGTGTTGGAATTGCTATATATTTTATGTATTCGTTTTTTTCATTTACTTTTTTATATTTTTTTGATTTTTTATATATTGCTATGCCTAGTATAAATAGTAAAATTATAAATAAGGTGTTGTTAAAAGCATAAGCATCTATTATTAACATATATATGGCTATATGTATCAAAATTTTTGAAATGTTAATTAAATTGCTTAATGCGCCTTGGCCTCTGTAGCCAAAAAATATATGTTGTATTGAGTATGGAAATATAATTAGTGAAGCGGTTGCTGCTAAAAATATTGTTACTATATATTTTGTAAGTTCTGAATATTTCTTTTCTTTTATGTATTTTATAACAAACATTATAAATAATATTCCTAAATAGTATAAGTAATAATAATGGGTTAGCGAGCCAATTAACGCACATATTCCTATTAATATTAATAATTTATAATTTTTTCCTTCAAAATCTAGTAATTTTAAATGTAAATAGGTTGTAATTAATATGTTTAATGTGGCTAATGCATACATTCTTATATACATAGCATTATTTATAGATGCTATTGTTAAGCTACCTACTAATGTTAAAATAGCAGATTTTATTTCGCATTTTTTATCTTTTTGCAATAGCTTTTTAATTATTAAGTACATAAATATAGATATAAAAATATATATAATTATATTTAAAATTAATCCCGGCCACTTAGAGTAACTGCCTATATGAAGCCCCATTGCAATTCTTAAAAGTAAATAATATAGTGGTGGATGAACATCATTTTTTTGATTTTCATAAACTGGCTTATAATTTCCAACTTCATTTTGATTTACTGATAAATAATCTTCATAATATTCTTTATTATGCCACGTATTATAAAAGTCTTCATTTTGCTGTATGTTAAGTTTGTTATAACTTGCTAAGCCTAAAGAATAGGCTTCGTCAATATGTATATAGCATTTGTTTATTCCTGCTATTACGAATACTAGTGTTTGAATTATTAAAATTATTAAAATGAGTAATATTTCTTTTTTTATAGGTTTTAATTTCATTTTTATTACAAATTCCTTTTTTAATATAAGTTTATTTTATATTTTAATATAAGTTTATTTTATAGCTTTTTCCTTTATTTTTAATTCAGTTGTAGGTTCCTTTATATTAATATTATTTAGTTTAAGTTTTTTATTGTTTTTTAGGTAATTAATTGCCTTTATTGTGTAATAAGAAATATAAAATGGTATTGTCATTTGTAATGCTACCATAATTATTGTAAATAAAAAGCTGCCATTAGTTATGTTATATAATATTTCAATCAATGTACCGAGGAAAATTATTTGATATGAACATTAAGTTTCCATTAAAAAGTTTATTTGCAATTAAGGCTACAATGCTCATACATAATATTAAACTTGCAAAATATTTGATATCTGATTTTTTTAATTCTATGTATTTTGTTTTGTTGATTAATATTCCTAAATATACCATTGATCCGTGAAATAGAAAGCTGTGAATGCTTAAAATATGAAATGCTGGATATATAGGCAGTGACGTTGATGGATATATCATAAATACTACCCCACCTATTATTGAACCAGTTGCTAAGCAAACATCGCCAACTCTTTTTAATGTTCCTTTTGCAAATGAGCTTAGCAACCCTGCATATAATAAAATACTGCAATAATAAAGTGGTAAATATGTATTTACTGCTTTAAAAGAGTTTTGTTTTACATTATAAATGATTTTTAGAACTTCTAATATCCACGCAAATATTGTTATGTATTTTATAATTTTATATACTTGTTCTTTGTTTTTGTTAACAGTTTTTTTAAGTGCTGTAAATATTCCTATTACTGTAATTAAAATTAAAATAAAATGCCCTATTGTGAATATTCCACATGGCTCATATTCTCCCATATTTGCAAACATTGTGCTTCATCTCTTTCTTAAAAAGTACACTTGAATTGAAGTGCACTTTTTATATATTATTTAATTATAAATTTTCTGTTCTTCAGAATAATTTTCTTGAGGATCTACTGGTTCAGGCTGTTTATACATACTTAAAATATTTCCTAGTTCGTTAGTAAAATCTTGCAATAGAACAATTTTTATGCTTGGCAATTTTCCATCGATGTAGTCATCTATAATTTGTTTTAATTTTTTAACATTTGGCATTTCTGGTTCAATTTCTTTGGTAAATCTTTTTGCTCTATCTACTAATTTTTCCTTAATTGTTACCATATCTTCATTGCTTGCACATGAAATTCTTTGGAACATTTGGAATGGATCATAATATTTTAAAATTGGTATGTTCATACACTCTTTGTCAAACATATCATAAAATTGCTCCATTTTCATAGGAATATTTTTAAATATTTCTTCTGCTTTTTCACGATACATCTTATCTTTTAATTGTAAATTAATTTCGTTAAAGTGAACTAGTATTTCTTCCATTTCAGATGCAATATCTTCTTCTATTGCAACTTGTGATAGTTCTTCATCAACGTTACTGCAGTAGCTAGAAGTTAAAGATGCAATGTTCATTCCATTGAAAAATACACTTTTTATTGTTCGCATATCATATCTTATTAGGTCTTTTTTAATAAAATATGCAAAATATGCAAATAGTTTTACAATTTGAATAAGCTCAACATTTCCATTTTTAACATCTTCTAGGGTTTGGTCAATTACACCTTCAAACTGGTCATCTGGAATTTTCCAATATTCTTCTGTAAGAAGTCTTTTATAACCTGGTAATTGGCTTGTATCAATGGTATTACGAATTACTTCCATATTTTCTTTAAATACTTTCATATCAAAAATACGTGTACGAATGTATTTTTCAATGAATTTAAAGAAACGATATTCTGCTTTAAAATTATAGTAATAGTTATTATCAAATTCTTTAATGTAGAATTGCCTATTATCCATAAATACTCTTGAAGATACTAAAATAGACTTATATTCTTCATTGCTATTAATGTTAATAAATTTATCTTTTGTGATTTTACCTGCTTTTATTTCAAATGAAATAGCTATTGTAAAAATAAGCATTGTTTGTAATATACGATTATTAGTGTTTGGGTATGATTTTGCTACCATATCAAATATTTTTTTAAAGTCATTTAATGCGTGTTTTAAAATACGCAAGTTTCTAGTTCCACTTTTATTAAATGTAGATGTGATTAAATTTGTATTTTCTCTTAAAAAGCGTATTAAATCTGGATATGCTTCATAACGCATTAAAAGTCCATTTATAATGTAGTTAAATTCTGGAGCATATTCAAAGGTTTCGCCTATTAATTTTTCTTTAATTCTTTCATAGTCATTTGCTTTATCAAAAACATATTCAATGGTATCACGTATTCTTTCTACCATTGGTTTATCTGTTTTCATTGTTAGTTTATTTTCTTTATCTAATAAATAAGTAGCAATAAATGTTTTCATTTCTAGGTTGCTATTTTTTAATTTTGTAGATAATTCTTTTTCATTACAAATAATTATTGTTTTTATATGATCATGTTCTACGAAGTTATTAATGTAACCCAAAATATCTATAACATCTACATTTGCTCTTTCTAGGTCATCAAAGCAAAGAACTTTGTCATCTGTTGAGAAAAATTGTGCATAGTCAAGTCTATCTCCATTTTGTGTAACACCAAAAAAGTTTGCCATATCTAAACCAGTTTTTGCATATTCAGGAATGTTTCCAATTCCACTTGCATCCATATATTTTTTTAGGTTTTTATCCATTAATTGAGTAGTTTCAATAAATATTTTTTTGCTAATTTCTTCTAGGTTAGAAATTCCATATAAAGACATATAAATTGCTGTTACCTTTTTGCCACCTACTTGCATTGCTTCTATTTTAGGCCTAATTTTATGATTCCAAAAGTAGGTTTTTCCGCTTCCCCACTCGCCATTAATCATTATTGCATAATCTGTGTAATCTGCTCTAATATAATCTAAAATGCTTTCTACTAAATCGTCCATATTTTCTCCTTTCTTTGTACGTTTGTTTTATTTTATTTTTCAAAATCTTTTGCTATAGTTAATAAAGCTACTGTTTTAGCACCCGCTTCTATTATGGTTTTTGCACATTCCCTGCAGGTTGCACCAGTAGTATAAATGTCATCAAAAAGTATAATATTTTTTTCTTTTATTTTTTGCATATTTTGAACTTTATATGCATTTTTTACATTATTAAATCTTTCTTTTTGGCTTAATGTACTTTGCACCTGTATTTCTTTTTGTTTAATTAAAATATTTTTTAAGTATGTTAATTCTTTAATATTAACTGCAATTTCTTTTGCAATTAATTCTGTTTGATTGTAGCCTCTTTGAGCAATTTTTTTGTTTGTCATTGGAACTGGAATTATTATATCATAATTTTTTAAAAATCTACACACTTTTTCATTTTTCACAAAAAATTCAGAAAACATTTTGTATAAATAAGCTTTATTTTTAAATTTATATTGTAAAATTTTTTGCCTCATTATGCCATCATATTCAGAAATATAGCAATGTTTTATTCCGTCATAATTTATTATTTGTGGCACATAAATTTTTTCTAGCTTTAATTTTTCCATACAAGATTTGCATACATAATTTTCATTTTCTTTTCCGCAAATTCCACATACAGGCGGAAAAATAAAAGCGAGCATATTTTCTAAAAAGTTCATTTTTTAACTCCTCCTTAAAAATAATGCCCCCAATTTTTTAACTTAAATTCTAACCCAGTGTTACGCGTTTTGCTATTTGCGTTTTGTATCATAAATTCTAAAACATTTGGATTTCCTATTAATATTAATAGTTTTTTTGCTCTTGTCATAGCCGTATATAGTAAAGTTCTGGTAAGCAAAACTGGTGCTGCCTGCATAATTGGCATAATAACAACATCAAATTCGCTTCCGCTGTGCTTTATGAACAGTAATAGCATAGGCATGCTCTATTTGCTCTAATTCTTCAAAACTGTACCATACTAGCTTTTCATCATCGAATTTAATTTTTACTCTTTTTTCTTCATTATCTATGTTTAAAATTGTTCCATATTCCCCATTAAATACACCTTTGCCCATTTCTAGTTTAAGCTCATGCTTTTCCCAGTATATATCATAGTTGTTTTTTATTTGCATAATTCTATCTCCTTCTCTGAAAATAGAATCTATGTATTTTCTTTCTTTTTTATCTTCTGATGGCGGATTAACCGTATTTTGTAAGCATTTATTTAATTCTTTTGTTCCAAGCTCTCCTTTTTTAGTTGCACTAATAACTTGAATATTTTTTATAAAATCATAATCTCCATAGTTTTTAAGTCTTCCATTACTTAGCGAAACTATATTTTCCAATATTTTTAGTTTATTAGGCTCATTAATAAAGAAAAAGTCATCTAAAAGATTTTCAGTTTCTTCATTTTTTGTAAAAATACTTATTCCTTCATTTACCTTATGGCTGTTTAAAATAATTTTACTTTTGGCAGCTTGTCTAAAAATTTTGTTTAAAGTTATGGTAGTTATTTTGTTAGAAGCTATAATGTCTTTTAGTACATTGCCGAGGCCCTACTGATGGAAGCTGATTGCTATCTCCTACTAATATTAGCTTAGTTCCTTTGTATATAGCTTGCAATAAATAATTCATAATAAAAACATCCACCATAGAAACTTCATCTACAATAATAACATCTGCGTCTATTGGTGCCACCTCAACATCTACATTTAAAACTTGCAGTTCATCACTTGAAGTTTTTCCTATTTCTAATAGTCTATGTAAAGTTTTTGCTTCTTCGCCTGTTGTTTCTGTCATTCTTTTGGCTGCTCTACCAGTTGGCGCACAAAGAACTACTTTTTTTTGTTCGTTTTTGTATAATTCAATAATTGTTTTTATAATTGTAGTTTTACCAGTACCGTGGACCGCCTGTAATAACACATACATTGTTATTTTGTACTGCATATAATGCTTCTTTTTGCTTTTCTGATAATTCTATATCAGAATTTTCTTCAATTTTTTTAAGCTTTTTTTCAAAATTATCAATTTCTTTTACATTTAAGTAATTATTTAATGCAAGTAAATTTTCTGCTATATTTTTTTCTGCGTTATAGTAATTTTGCAAATACACCCATTCTTTGTTTTCTTCTCTATCTTCTATTACAATTTCTTTATTTACTTTTAAAGATATTATATTGTTTTCTATCATTTCTTCTGAAACTCCTAAAAGTTCCTTTGAAAATTGTAGCAAGTTTTCATATAGTACTGTGCAGTGCCCATTATTTGTGGCAAGTTTTAGAGCATATTTTATTCCGCTTTTAATTCTAGTATCGCTATCTAGCTCCATACCCATTTCAATAGCAATTTTATCAATCTGCATAAAATTTGCTTTTGGTGATAAATCTATTAATATATATGGATTATTTTCAATTTGTTCTATTGTAGTAGGTCCTAATTTTTTGTAAATTGCCTCTGCTCCGCTAGCACCTATTCCATATTTTTCTAAATAGCCAACTATTCTCCAAACATCCCAATTACTATTAAAACTATTTGAAATTTCTACTGTCTTTTCCTTTGTAATTCCTTTAATGCATACTAATTTTTCTGGTTCGTATCTTAAAATTGATATAACTTCTTTTCCAAATTTATCCACCATTTTTTTAGCAGTAGCAGGACCAATTCCTTTTATTTTTCCACTAGCTAAATACTTTTCTATTGCATCTATTGACTCCGGCATTAGCTTTTCAAATGTTTCTACTTTAAACTGAGTTCCGTATTCTGGGTGCTCTACAATATTTCCAGTTATATTTAAAGTATCTCCTTTTTCAATAAAAGGAAGATATCCAACTATTGTAGTTTCCACTTCTTTAGTTTCAAAATTTGCTATTGTGTAGCTATTAATTTCATTACGATAAATTATTTCCTTAACTTCACCTTTAAGTTCCAACTTATTACCTCTTGCTTTTATATTTATAGCTACATTATATTATACTTTTTTATAAAAGCAAACAATTTTATGAATTTTTTCTCATTTCACCTCATCTATGCTATCTATTAGCTCTTTGCATTCTCTCCAATTTGCTATTTTTATTTCATCATAATCATTTGATAATTTTTCTATTATTTTTTCTGTTTCATCTGTTGAATTTAAGTCCACTACTATTACATCTTTAATGTTTTCTTCTTTTCCATATATTATGCGAAAAAGAAGCGAGCGCAAAAATCCTTCAATTTTTCTTTCTTGATTTTTGGCTGCAACAATAACATAAATTCCATCTGCTTTTAAGTTTGTATATGTATAAGTATAAATTATTGTTTTTATTATTTCAATTAAGCCATATAAAGCCAAAACCCACAAAATTCCATTTAAAATATAATTCCACATTTTCCTTCTCCTATTTTAATTTTATGCAATATTTTATGCTATAGTTTTGCTGTATGTTACGTTTGTTTTGACACTTTTTTATTTTTATTGTATACTTAAAGCTATGAAAGAGATAATTGTAACTTCTAAATATAATGGAAAAAAATTAAATACTTTTTTGCTTGACACCTTTAGCTCCCTTTCTATGAATTTGCTATACAAAACCCTTAGAAAAAAAGATATTCGTGTTAATGATATAAAAGTTTCTGAAAATGTAGTAGTTCATACAGGAGATAATATTAAGGTATTTCTTTCTGATGAGCAATTATTTGGCACAATTTCTAATTTACAAATTATATATGAAGATGAAAATATTATAGCTGTTAATAAGCCTTGTGGAATTGAAGTAGCTTCAAGTAATAATTCTTTAACATTTGTTTTAAATAATTTTTTAAATCAAAGGCAATTAGAAGGCTCTAATTTAAAAAATATTGAGGTCTACCCTTGTCATCGTTTAGATAGAAATACCACAGGCATTGTGCTATTTGCTAAAAATGAGGCTAGCTTAAATATTCTGCTTGATAAGTTTAAAAATAGAGAAATTGAAAAGCATTACCGTGCTACTGTTTATGGAATACCAAAAGTAAAGCACGCGGATTTAACTGCATATTTGTTTAAAGATTCTAAAAAATCATTAGTATATATTTCAGATGTTCCAAAAAAAGGATATGAAATAATTAAAACTTCTTATGATATAATTAGTGTGGATAAAAGCTTACATACAAGTATTTTAGATGTTACGCTTCATACTGGTAAAACTCATCAAATAAGAGCACATTTAGCACATATTGGCTTTCCTATTATTGGTGATGGCAAGTATGGAAATAATGAAATAAATAAAAAGTTTAAAGCTAAAGTGCAAAAGCTTACAAGTTATTCTATTGAATTTAAGTTTGCTACTTCTGCAGAACATTTAAATTATTTAAATGGATTAAAAATTTCTCTTTAATGAATAAAACTTTTAAAATATTTACTAGTTAATTGTTTTATAATCAAATAATTACTAGTTTAATTGAGTTTATATTCAATGGCTTAAATAGTACTATTTTTCGCAGTTTTGAAAAGTCCCGTTCTGACTTTCTTCTTTGAACTGTCCCCCCTGCAACGGGCATTTGAAAAACAAGAAAACTAGTACTATTTAAGCTTTAATGTAATTATAACTCTACTATATATTAACTTAAAATTGGTTCTTGCTACAATAAAACTTATTTTTTTCAATAATATATATTTTATTTTATAACTTCTTGAAATTCTTCAGCAGAAATTACTTCTTTTTCTATTAAAACTCCAGCTAATTTGTTTAGCTTATCCATATTGTTAGCTAAAATAGTTTGTGCTTTTAGGTAAGCGTTATCTAACATAATTTTAACTTCTGCACCAATTGCATCGCCAAATTTTTCACCTAGTAGTTGCAATTCGTAAGGGTCTTTTTCGGTATCTATTGATATTGGTCCTAAGTTATCGCTCATTCCATATTTTGTAATCATATCTTTTGCAATTTGAGTAGCAACTTCAATATCATTACTTGCACCTGTTGAAATATCATTTAGTGCAATCTTTTCTGCTGCTCTACCACCAAGTAAAGCAACTAGTTTTTCTTCCATTTCTGTTTTAGAAATATAGTATTTATCTTCATTTGTTTTATACATTGTGTAACCACCAGCTATACCACGTGGAATAATTGAAACTTCTTTAATATCTTTTTGAGTTTCTAGCTGACTACTTACAATAGCATGTCCTGCTTCATGAAAAGCAGTTAATTTTTTATCTTTATCTGAAATTACTCTGCTTTGTCTTTCTAGGCCTACTGTAACTTTTTTAATTGCATCTTCAATATCATCTTGAGTAATTTTTTCATGTTTTTTAATTGTTGCAATAATAGCAGATTCGTTTAAAATATTTGCAAGTTCTGCACCAGAAAAGCCAGCTGTATCTCCTGCAATATCTTTTAGGTCTATGGTATCTTCTAGTTTTTTGCCTTTGGCGTGAATTTTTAAAATTTCTTCTCTACCATGCATATCTGGAAGTGCAATATTAATTTGTCTATCAAATCTTCCTGGTCTTAGTAGTGCTTTATCTAACATTTCTGGTCTATTTGTTGCAGCTAAAACTATAATAGTTTCTTCTGTGTCAAATCCATCCATTTCAACTAATAGCTGATTTAATGTTTGGTTGTTTTCTGTTTCTGCACCACTTCCACTTGTTCTTCTTGAACCAATGGCATCAATTTCATCTATGAAAATAATGCAAGGAGCAATTTTTTTAGCTTTTTCAAATAGCTTTCTTACTCTAGATGCACCAAGACCTGCAAACATTTCTATAAATTCTGAACCACTCATAGAAATAAATGGTACATTTGCTTCACCTGCAATGGCTTTTGCAATTAAAGTTTTACCAGTACCTGGCTTTCCGCAAAGTAAAACTCCTCTCGGAATTTTAGCTCCCATTTCATAAAACTTCTTAGGATTTTTTAGGAAATCTACTATTTCTATCATTTCGCTTTTTTCTTCGTCTAATCCTGCTACATCATCAAACTTTATTTTTGATTTAGTAGTTTCTGCATCATATACTTTTCCTTTATCTCCCAAGCCTTGCATTTTAAGAAGAAATACAAATAATATTACTATTAAAATTGTAGGTAATAGTGAAAATAAATAATCAAATATTGTTACAAAAATGCTTCTTTCTTTTTGTATTAATTCAATTTGATTTCCTTGCAATTTTTTATCTTGAATTAACTCTACAAATGCCTGTGTGCTAGGTACAATTGCTGTTTTTTCCTTTTCTTCACCTTTTATTTTTACTTTAACAGATGTACTTCCTATTTTCATTTCTACTTTTTCAATGTTGTTTGCGTCTATTTGTTCTATTAAATCTGTATAAGCAATTATATTTTCATCTTTTGATTTGCCTTTGCTTATCATAAAAACTGCAATAATTGCAATAACTAATAATAATGCTACTGCTGCTATAATATAATACATGGTATAATTATTTTTATCTTGTGGTTTGCTATTTTCATCATTCATCCTAATCTATCTCCTTGCTTATGTTTTTTAACTTTTATTATTGTATAATAACAATAATACTTACATTTTTTCGTGCCATGCATACTTAAATTAGTTTGCACATCCGGCATTTTATGTTTTAAATAATTAGTTACTTGGCTTAATATTGGCTTGTGGTTCAGGGCCACTCTTTCCTTTTTCTTCTTGTTTTTTCTTTTCTTCTTTTCTTTGCTTTTCGTCTTTTTTTCTAACTCTTTCTTTTTCTTCCTCTTCTTTCTTTTCTAGTTCTTTTCTTGCCATTTCTTCTTTTATTTTTTCTTGCTCTTCTATAATTTTCGAAAGTTCAATTTGCTTTTTAATTATATCTGATTTTATTAATAAAATTGCTGTAAAAATGTAAATACAAGTAATTGCACTATACATTACAGAAAAATAGCTTATAGTATAACCTGTTAAAGTATTTATTACTGTATAAATTAAATTTAGCAAAATTGGTAGTGTTAAACTATATATGGCAATATTATATACTGCACTAAATTTTAATTTTATTCTAGAAAATGCACCTAGTAAGTAACCTAATAAAGAGTATAAAACTGCATCTAGCAATACTAAGGCTAAATTATTAATATATAATACAATAAATATTGTTACAAAGAAAATTACATCTACTTTATATAATGATTTTCCATTAATAAAGTTTATAATATCAGATTTTTCTAAATTTACTAAGTGAATTTCATCTGATAAATCTTTTAAAATAATAGTTTGCATACTTATATCATAAGTTTTTATAAGAATTTTGTCTTTTAAAATAATTGCTCCATTGCTATATTTTTGTATATCGTTTATATAACTGTTTACTTGTTCTTCTGTTAAAGAAGCTGTATCAATAATTATTTTTCCATTAAAATTTGAGTTTTCATCTATTATTATTGCTTCTTCTGGATTATTTTTTGCTTTAATAGAAAGAACTCCTTCTTTAAAATTTAATTCACTTAAATTTTCATCTATATATTTTCCTACATTTTTAACTGTATTGTGGAATACATAAGTTACACTTAAAGTAGAAAAGAAAGCAAAAATTAACATTAAAATTGCTATATATAATATTGTTTTTGTTATTTTTTGAGTAGCTAATTTTTGATATTCTTCTAAATTGAATATACTTAGTTTTAACTTTTTCCAAAATGATATTTTACTTTCTTCTTCCACTTTTTAGCCCCTTTTCTTGTACTACATTTTTTTACAAAATATATAATTTATTGTTTCCAAAAACTTGTTATAGTATTCTTAAGTTTTAATTTTTTTATTATTGCAATTCACAGTTTAATAAATTTTTATAAATTTTAGAGTAGCCACTTGCTTCATGCTCATATGTTTTTTAAACCGTATTGCCTTCTGTGCCAGTATCTACCTCATTATTTTCTTCAGTATTTGTTTGAGTATTACTATCTGGCTCTTCTGGTTCTTCTGGTTTTTGTGTTGGTGTTGGAGGAGTAACTTCTCCACCGCTTGGTGGTTCTACACTGCTTTCTATTTTATTTACTGTAATTATAATTGCAACACCTTTATTAACCTTTGTTCCTTCTTCTAAGCTTTGCCTAATAACTACTCCGTTTTCCATATCTGAATGTGTTTCATATATTACTCTAATATCAAGTCCTGCTAAAGCTAGCATTGCTTCAGATTCGGTTTTACCTACTACATTTTCAATAGTAATTTGATTTGCTTCTGCTGTGTGTACATTGCATTCTTCTTCAGGAACTTCATATTTTTCATTTGCTTTTGCATCTACTGGTTTCCATTTTGCATTTCTTTCTTTTTCAGGTTTCATAGTATATGATTTTTCTTCTACTTCTGGGCAGTATTCTGTTGCTATTTTTCCTGTTTCTTTACATATTTTTAATGTAACGTGTCCATCACAAGCAGTTGGAACTGTTCCTGAAACAAAATATTCTGTATATGTATTTTTACATTCACTTGTTGCTACTTTTCCTGATTGCTTACAAATTTTAGCTGTTACAATATTTGCTGGTTTTGTAAATCGCTTTTTAGCTAAATCTTTGTGAACATCTTTCATAACATTTGCCCAAATGTAAATTGCATTATTATCTTTACTTACTCCTACTTTATTAGTATAACCAAAGCCATACCATACTGCTGCTGCATAATATGGTGTGTAACCGCAAAGCCATTTATTATCTTTTATATCGGTTGTACCAGTTTTTGCTGCAACATCCATACCAGATATAGCACATCTACCAGCAGTACCTTCTGCACCTGTTACAACATCTGTTAAAATATCTGAAACTATAAATGCATTTGCTTCTGAAATTACTCTTCTTGTTTCTTGATGTGATTCTACAACAGTATTACCGTTTGAATCTTCTAACTTAGTATAGAAAGTTGGTTCAATATAAACACCTTTATTTGCTAATGCTGCATAGGCTGCTGCCATTTGTAAAGTACTAGAACTATGTGTTGAACCACCTATTGCTAAGCCTATTACTTCCTCGCCTTTAATATAAGTATTTAAGCCAAATTCGTGTAAATAATCTATTGATTTATTTAGACCTACATTTGACATTATTTTTAAGTTTACAACATTTGAAGATCTTTCTATTGCTCTTCTAACAGTACAAAGTCCGCAATAGCTTCCTACATTTTTAGGAGCATATTTACCAAAGTCAGTTCTTGTATCATCATATACTGTTGCTGCTGTAATTACTTTTTCTTCTAGGCCAGGTGCAATATTTGCAAGTGGTTTAATTGATGAACCAGTTTGTCTAGCTTCTGATGTGGCATAATTTGTACCCATTTCGCCTAAATCTTGGTTTAAGTCTCCACCTAATGCAACTACTTTTCCATTTGTGTGGTCTATAATTGTCATTCCTGCATTTGTGTGTATTGTTACTTTTTTGCTTTTTCCATCTTCATCTTTTTCTGTTATTGTTCTTGTTTCTATGTAAGTATCTTTGGCCATTTCTTTTATAACTCGCTCTTGAATTTTAGTATCTTGAGTAGTGTATAATTTATATCCACCAGATAATATCATATCTTTAGCAGCATTAAAATCAACATCTTTTTCATCTGCTAAATCTTGTATAACCTCATCTAGCGCTGTTTTTATAAAATGTGAATATCCGCCAATTTCAATTTTGCCTTGTTTAAATTTTAAGCCTTTTTCTACTTTTGCAACTGCTTCATTGTATAATTTTTCTGCTTCTTCTGGATCGCTACTTATTCTATTTTGTTCTTTCATAAAGCTTAATACTAGTTTTGTTCTATTTTTTATTAATTCAGAATGATCATTTTCTTTATCGTAAGGATTATACATATTTGGTGCATTGTTAATACCTGCTAAGAAAGCAGATTCGGCTAAGTCTAGGTCTTTTGCAGATTTTGCAAAATAATATCTTGCTCCATATTCTACACCATTATAGTTTCCACCAACAAAAATTTGATTTAGGTATTTTTCTAGAATTTGTGGTTTTGTAAGCATAGTTTCTATTTGATATGCTCTTGACATTTCACGAATTTTTCTTTCTACACCAGCCATTCCGCTATCGTCATCATCTTTCATTAGGTTTTTAACTAATTGCTGTGTAATAGTACTTCCTCCACCAACAGAAGAATCTTGACCTTTATGCAAAATGTAGCTTACAGTTGCACTTGCTGTTCTCATAATATCTATTCCTGAATGTTCATAAAATCTTTTATCTTCTATTGCTATATATGCATTTGCAGTATATTTGCCCATTTCATCTAAGCTAATTATTTTTCTATTGGCATCTTCTTTTTGAAGTACCGCAATTTGCTTTCCTTCTGAGTCAAATATTTCGGTATTTCCATTTGCAATTAGGTCTTCAGCAGTAAGAGCCCACTTATCACTAAAGAATATGCCTGCTACAATTCCTACTCCCCCTAGACCTGCTAGCATAACTAATAAAAATAGTGTTAAAATTATTCTTTTAAATACTTTATGCTTTTTCTTTTTTATCTTTTTAGAATTTTGTTTTACTTCTTGATCTTTATTGTATTTTTTGGTTTTTTTACTTGGTTTTATTTTATATTGTTTTGTTTTGCTTGTATCTTTTTCCATTAGGACTTCCCCCTTGGCTAAATTTTAACACGTTTATTATATAATATATTATGAAAAATGGAAAGTATTTTAATAAATTTTTAATGTTTTTCGTTATTATATAATAATTAAAGCTTAAATAGTACTAGTTTTGCAGTTTTGAAAGGTTCCGTTCTGCCATTTCTTCTTTGAGCTTGACTTCTGCAACGGGCAATTTGAAAAACAAAAAACTAGTACTATTTAAGCTTTTAGCTATAAACTTATCCAAATATTCCTTTTTTTCGTACTGGTGGCTGTTCGTTCATTGTTTTAGCAAGCTGAGTTAATAGTTCTTTTTGTTCTGCTGTTAGCTTTTTAGGTACTTGCACTTGTACAGTAAATACGAAATCGCCTTGACCATTATTGTTTAAATTTTTAAAACCTTTTCCACGAATTAAAAATTTGGTTCCTGTTTGGGTACCATCAGGAATTATATATGTTTCTTCTGTTCCATCTACCATTGGAATTTTAAGCTCAGCACCTAAGGTTGCTTGAGTAAATGTTATTGGAATATCGCAAAGCACATTATTGCCTTTTCTAGAATATACTTTATGTTTTTTTACATGTATTAAGATGTATAAGTCGCCTTTTGGTCCACCATTTTCTCCTGGCTCGCCTTCGCCTCTTAATACAATGGTTTGATTATCATCTACACCTGCTGGAATTTTTACAGATAATCTAACTTGATTACGTACTGCTCCTTTTCCTTTGCAGGTATCGCATGGCTCTTTAACTACTTTTCCTGTTCCATGGCAATTTGTACAGGTTCTCATTGTTTGCATTTGGCCTAATATTGTAGTTTGAACTTGTTTTATTTGACCTGTTCCATGACACACACTGCAAGTTTCTGGATGTGTTCCAGGCTTTGCTCCACTTCCATTACAAGTTTTGCAGGTTTCTTTACGGTTTATAGTTACATATCTTTCTGTTCCTAAAAAAGATTCTTCAAAGCTAATTTCTAGGTCATATTGTAAATCTGAGCCTTTTCTTGGGCCATTTTGACGGTTACTTCTAGAAGCACCACCAAAGCCTCCTCCAAAGAAAGATGAAAAAATATCTCCTAAGTCTCCAAAATCTCCAAAGCCATCAAAACCTGTTGTATAAGTATATGTACCATTTCCATAAGAGCCTTGGCCACCGCCAAAACCTTGTGGGCCATCTGGTCCAAATTGGTCATACATTTGTCTTTTTTGAGGATTAGATAATGTTTCATAAGCTTCATTTACTTCTTTAAATTTTGCTTCTGCTTCTGCTTTATTATCTGGATTAGCATCTGGGTGATACTGCTTTGCAAGTTTTCTATATGCTTTTTTTAATTCTTCATCTGTTGCATTTTTATTGACACCCAAAACTTCATAATAATCTCTTTTTGCCATCTTAGTTCCTCCATATTAAATGTCTTTTAGTCTATTTTATAGTTTTATCATTAAATATATAATAGTTTTATTACTAAATTAATATAGTGTTATTATCAAATTATGAGGCTGGATTTTAAATTTATATTTTGTGCTCCAGCCTCTTAATTATTATTTCATATTAAAGATATTTAATTATAATTATTTATTATTGTCATCTTCTACTTTATAATCTGCATCATATACGTTTCCGTTACTATCTGCATGAGGTCCTTCTGCATTTGCACCAGCACTTGCGCCAGTATCTGTTCCAGCATTAGCACCTGCATTTGCTTGTGTTTGTTTGTATAATTGTTCTGTAATAGAATAGAAAACACTTGTTAATTTTTCTGTTGCAGATTTAATTGCTTCTGTGTCTTCTCCTTCTAATGCTTTTTTAACATTTGCAATTTCGGCTTCTGCTTTTGCTTTTTCTTCTCCGCTGATTTTATCTCCTAATTCTTCCATTGTTTTTTGGCAGTTATATACTAAGCTTTCTGCATTGTTTCTAGCTTCAATTCCTTCTTTTCTCTTTTTGTCTTCTGCAGCATGTGCTTCTGCTTCTTTTACTGCTTTTTCAATATCTTCATCTGAAAGATTTGTACTTGCAGTAATTGCTACTTGTTGACTGTTTCCAGTTGCCATATCTTTTGCAGATACGTGTACTATACCGTTTGCATCAATATCGAATGTTACTTCAATTTGAGGTACTCCACGTGGTGCAGCTGGGATTCCTGTTAATTGGAATCTACCTAAAGTTTTATTATCTGCAGCCATTTCACGTTCACCTTGTAATACGTGAATTTCTACACTTGTTTGACCATCTGCTGCTGTTGAGAATACTTGTGATTTTTTAGTTGGAATTGTTGTATTTCTTTCAATTAATTTAGTAAATACTCCACCTAATGTTTCAAT
>CANQCT010000017.1 GCA_947589835.1 uncultured Clostridia bacterium | reverse complement strand
AAAAATTACGCATCTAAAATTCAGTTATATCAACTGTTTTAGGTGCGTTTTTCCATTATTTTACTGTCAAACTCAGGATATAATATTAAAACTTAAATAGTACTATTCAAGCAATTAGCCATAAAAGTATTAATATAATGTGTTTTTCAAAAAAATAGAGTGTACTAAAAATTTTTAATAATTTTATTTTAGTACACTCTTATATTATTTTTTTAAAAATCATATTGTTCAAGTTTTTCTTCAAATTTTGTTTGAAAATCTATAAAAAATTTTTTTATATTTTCCCAATTGTATTCTATAAATGTTTTAGGCAATATTTCCTGCTCTGCATCTTCAAAGTAGCTTAATCCCATTATTACATTCGCATAGTTTATATTAGTACCACATTTTTGAATTAAGCCTTGTACTAATTCAGTTATTGTAAAATTACATTTATTAATAATATTATATAAATCAAAAAAATCTTTTTTAGCTCCCCTACCACCTATTGCTATAATTTTCATTATTGCTATATCTAAAATACTTGCTATTCTTAGTTTTGGCATTTCTTCTGGTATTACATATTCTTTTATTATTTTATTTGGATAGTAAAAGAAACTAACTTGTACTCCATTTAATATTACTTCACAAGTTCCTTTTTGATTTTGCTTCACTTCCATTTTTCCTAAAGGTTGTAATTCTTTTAATAAAATTTCATTATTAAATTCAGTAGAAACACAAAAATCAAAATCATAAGATTCTCTTAATCCCAATTGTAAAGAAAGTCCCGTTCCACCTATCATATAATAATTAGTAATGCTAATATTTTCAGTTATTTTTTTTAATAATGTATATCTATTTTCATCAATTATATTCCAATACATTAGTTGTTAAACCTCCAATATTCATAATTTGTGGCCATAGCCCATTTATAGTAAGCCATTTCTTCTTTTGATAAATTAAATTGTTGTCTTAAATAATTTGCAACTAATGGTTTTAAGTCTCTACAATTTTTTGCTACATCTTTTATATCTTCCTTAGTATAGTTTTCTTTTATCCATTTTATAGCTTTCAAATCTCCATAGCAATATAATCTTGATATAATATATCTTTTATTTTTTTGTTTATCTAATTCTTCAAATTTTGTATCCCAAAAATATTTTTTTAATTCTTCTGGCATAAATATCTCCTTAAACAGGTGTCCTATTCTAAATTGTATTTTAATGAATATAACTTAGAATAGGACACCTGTTAAATATGAATTCATATAATTTATATAAATTACAAATTATTTTTTGTTTACTAAATCTTTTAAAGCTTTTCCTGCTTTGAATACAGGTGCTTTAGATGCAGGTATTTTGATTTCTTCTTTAGTTTGTGGGTTTCTTCCCTTTCTAGCAGCTCTTTTTCTTACTTCAAAAGATCCAAATCCAACTAATTGAACTTTATCTCCTTTTACTAAAGAATCTGTTACAACGCTAACGAATGCGTTTAATGCTGCTTCAGCATCTTTTTTTGTTGTTTCTGTTTTTGCTGCCATAGCTGCGATTAATTCTGATTTGTTCATTTAAATTACCTCCTATAAGATTTGAAATATGTAGACTTATATCTACTAGTATCATTATTCGTCATTCTTTCACAAAATCCTTCTTTTTTTTCATTTATTTTTTTAAAAAATACAGATTTTATAAGGTTTTTGTGACTTTCGTCTTCTAAAAGTGTTGATATTACTGTGCTTTCGGCTTTTGGCATACAGCTTAAGGTTTTTAAGATTTTTTCTTAAATTCAATAAAATTATATATCTTTTTTCCGAATGGTATCATAAAAATTTCTTCTTTAGAAAATACTTTTAAAATAATTAGGCAAATTAAGTAAATTATTATTGCAAGTAAAAATGCTATAATAAGAGCTAGCTTTTCGCCAATTGGCATTATTAAAGCTTTATATGCCATATTTGAAATTATACCCATTATTCCTGTTGCAATACATGGTTTTATAAAAAATTTTATGGGGTTTAGTTTTAAATTTATTTGTTTTTGTAAAGATTTATATTCAATAGATACAGAAATTATATGGCATATTACTGTTGAAAGTGCTGCTCCTGCTGTTCCGCCTAATATAAATTCATTTGGGTTTATTGGTACTAAATAGCAGTTTAGAATTATTTTAACAGTTGAGCCTATTCCAAGTGCTATTGCTGGTATTAGCATTTTTCCTAAACCATGTAATGCTCCAGTAATGGTTTGCTCTAATACAATGAATATTATTCCTAAAGAGCTTATTTGATAAATAAAGCTTCCAGATGTTGCATTTGGAAATAATAGTTTTAGTATTGGCTCTGCAAATATTATCATTCCGAATCATACAAGGAAGTCCTATTAAAATGCTTATGAGCATAGAAAATGATATTCTTTTTTTGCATGTTGTAATATCTCCCATGGCTTTTGCTGATGAAATGGTAGGTACTAATGCTGTTGAAAATGCCATATTAAAGGACATTGGAAGTGTTACTAAGGTATCTACTTTTCCGCTTAAAATTCCATACTGAATTTTAGCTTGTTCTTCTGATAAGAACTTTTTTAAACCTCTTACTACTGTCATTGAATCTACATTTTTGTTTATTGTTCCTATAATAGCTCCCATAGACATTGGAATTGATACAGATAATATTTCTTTAATTGTTTTTCTTATTCTAGTAGGTTTATAGTTAATGCTATGTTTTATTTGGTAAGAAATTTCTTTTTTCATTACTTTATAGTATTTATATAAATAAAAGAAGCAAAGGAATGTTGCAAGTGTTGTTGCTAAGTTTGCTCCTGCTGCCATAACTACTGTATTTGTTCCTGAAACAACTGCAATAAATTCTACTAAAATAACTGATAATACTGTTTTAAAAAGTTGTTCTAAGGTTTGTGCATTTGCTGTTATTTTTAAGTTTTCCATTCCATTAAAATAGCCTTTTATGACGCACGATATTGCTACTAAAAATATTGATGGTGAAAGTGCTACTAGTGTAAGTTCTGCCTCTGGAATTTGTAAAAAGTTATTTGCAATATAATTTGCTCCAAAAAATAAAATAATGCTACATATAAAAGATATAAATCCAAAGGTAACAAATGCAATTTTAAAAATTCTATGTGCTCCTTTATAGTCTCCTATTGCTGTGCGTTCTGATACTATTTTTGCTATTGCACCAGGGATTCCAACAGATGATATTGTTAAAAATAATGCATATATTTGGAACCCACTACTGTAAATTGCATTTCCTTTATCTCCAAAGCCTTCTCTGTTTGTTAAATATAGTTTATATACTAACCCTAATATTTTTACTAATATTTGCGATAGCATTAACACTAAAACGCTTTGCATAAAACTTTGCTTTTTTAGCTTTTTGTTTTTCATTTTTACCCCTTGTGATACTTCTCGTTACTATTTGCAGCTAATAAATTTTAGGTAGCCACTTGCTTTATTATATATGCCTTTTTGTGCTTTAGCCCTAGAAAAAACATATATAATACGTTGAGCGATGTGGCGGATAATTTTAAAGCTGTGAATAGTAACTACTTTTCTTTAAATACATACTAATAAAAATGAAATTTTATGACTGTAATTTATTGATTACTAGTTAATAATTTATAGCTAATAGCTTAAATAGTACTATTTTTCGCAGTTTTGAGAGGTCCCGTTCTGACCTACTTCTTTGAATGTGCTCCTGCAACGGGCAATTTGAAAAACAAGAAAACTAGTACTATTTAAGCTTTAATGTAATTATAACTATTATATATGAATTTTTTCGCAGTATTTTTATAAAAACCCTTGTTTTTTTGGTGATTTTGTAAGATAATAGTAGTATAGAGTTTAAAAATGAAAGTGGTGAATTTTTTTGTTAAAACTATTTGATAAATTTTTAAAATTTTTGAAAACAGATAGAAATACTTTTGTAACTTATATTTTAAGCTTAATATCTGCTTATATATTAATAGATAGAATGGTGGAATTTTTATTTATTGTTTTTACAGGAGTAGCATATTCTTACTGGGGACCAATTAAATATACATTAGCATTTGCCTGCTTAACATTTGCATTTTTCTTTTCTGGCCCTTCTAAGTTTTCTTCATCAGATGTTGCAAAATATAGAATATTCCATTCGTTTTTTGTGTGCTTTTACATTTTAATTGTATGCGCAGTTGTTGAATGGCTTAACCAAATAGTTTGGATAGGTTTATTATCTTTACCAAACTACCCTACAATTGCAACTGAGTTTTTCTACTTGTTTAGGCCAGCACTTTCTGCTTTAGCAGTATACATTCCACTTGTTACATTTTATAAAGTATTTAAATGGTTATTATTTACTGTACATGATACAAAGGATATTCGTGATTCAATTTTTGATTATCCTGGCATTAGCCTAAGCTCAGATAAAGAAGCTCATGGTGTTTATACTTGTGAAGTTAAAGTTTGTACAGATAGTGAAAGTGGAGAAGATGTTTGTATACCAGAAAGTAAGCGTTTTGAATCTTTCTTAGTTGTAGGTGTTTCTGGTTCTGGTAAAACTACAATGGTTTATGAGCCAATGCTTGCAAGGGATATAGAAAGAAAATCTTTCTTTAAAGAAGTTTCTAAAGAAATGGGATTTACAGCATTGAAAACAGGGCTTGCTACTATTAATTGTCCTTATGATAACGAATATATAAATGAGCATTTTTCTTTGGATATGTTAATTCCAAATAGTGAAAAATTAGATCTTTATAAAAAATATATGCATAAGATGATTATTTCAAGCTCAGGTGATAGAATTACATACCGTAACATGGGTATTACATATATTTCTGCTGAGCATGAATCAGTAGATAAAATTGCAAATGTAGCTAATAATTACAATATTCCAGTAAATATTATTGACCCTAATAAAGTAGATTCACCTGGTTTAAATCCATTTATTTATAAGGATCCAATTAAAACTGGTTTAACAGTTTCTTCTGTACTTAAAGGATTATTTGTTCAAACTAGACCTGATACAGAGCTTGCTTTTAGAGAAAATGAAGCTATGCAAATTACAGAAAACTTATCAATTTTGTTAAAGGAAATATATCCTTTAGAGCATGAAGGTTTACTTCCAAACTTAGAAGATTTGCTACAATGCTTAACAAATTTTGATTTAGTTGTAGATATGGTAGAAAAAATGAAGCAAATTCCAGAGCTTGCACAAAAGTATCAAATTCTAATTCGTTACTTTGAAAATAATTTCTACCCAGATGGTAATAATACATTAAATACTAAACGTTCTGTTACAACTGCTTCTTCTTCACTAGATAACTTACTTCGTTATCCTGGTGTTAAAAATATTTTATGTAATCGTACAAATAACTTAGATGCAGAAAAAATATTATCAGAAGGTCAAGTAACATTAGTATGTACTCGTAGGGGAGATTTAGGTGAAACTGCTCATAAAGCTTTTGGATTATTCTTTATTTTATTAATGCAACAAGCTATTTTAGGAAGACCTGGAAATGATAATAATCGTATTCCTCACTTCCTTTATATAGATGATTTTCCAACATATATTTGTAAAGCAACAGAACCTATTTATACTTTATACCGTAAATATAAAGTTGCTACTGTGCTAGATTCTCAAAACTTAACACAGTTAAAAGGTGATTATGCATCAGATCCTAGAGGAGATTACTATAAAGATTTAATTTTATCTAATACTGTTAATAAATTTATATTTGGTAATGCTCTTCCAGATGATGTTAAATGGTGGGAAAGTGCTATGCAAGATAAGAGAGAGTGGACTTGGAAAAATGATTATAACACTGCACCAGATAAAAAAGGTTATGATCAAAAATATGGTGGAATTGAATATAAATGGAAACCAAACTATGCAGCTGGTAAAATAATGGCTTTAAAGGCAAAACAAGTTATTTATAAAGTAAAAGATACTAAGGGCAAGAGCATAGTTGAAAAAGGTAAAGTAGATTTCATGGAATCTAAATATAAAGAGCCTCAAAAACTTAAAAAATATGATTTTGTTAAGTTTACAAATGGTATTTCAGAAGGAACTGCATCGGCAGCTAGAAAAGTTCTTAATAAAAATAGAGGCAAATTTGCTACAGCTACTGCAAGTAATAACAATTATGATGTAGAAAGAGAAATAGATCCTATTAATACAGATACTTCAGATTCTAGCTTTTTATTTAATAATGAGGATGCAATAGTTGTTAATTTAAAAAATAAGAAAAACTAATAAAATAAAATCGTTTGCTTTGCAAACGATTTTATTTATTAGTGTGAAACAACAAGGCTCTTATATTCCTAATAATTTTACTTCTATATTTTCCATTTTGTATTTTTTAGTTTCTTCGTCTAATTTAAATTCTACTAGAGTTTTTGCTAAGGTTTCTTCATTTTGCCTTAGGTCTGTTGTATAATATAGTTTTATATTGCTAATTTCTAAGTTGTTCATTACAATTGCTTTAAAAGTTTCTGCCATATGTTTTTCATCTTCACAAACTAAAATTAGCTGTGGTATGCTCATATAGCCAGAATCTCCTACCCCGAAAGTTTTCGTAAAAGTCTTTGTATAATCTCATTTTTTCTACTAATTTCTTTTCCCAGTCAGGTTCTCTACGGATTACTTCAAATAAAAATTCAATTGATTTTTTGTTTTTTGTTAATTTTACTGAGCCTCCACTTGCTTTAAATGCTTTTCCTGCTTGTTTTGCAGTAATGCTTGGCTTTGGAGTATATGAATCAAATGCTTTTACTTTTCTTAAATATGCTATTAGGGTTTGATTTCCTGCTAATCTTTTTTTAATCATAGGTACTGGTTTTGTGTTATCTGTTGGTTGCCATTTGCAGTCTATTCCACGTGAGTTTAGTAAGTATTTGCCCATTTTTTCTAGGCAATAAATACGATATATTCCTTTTCCATCTTCTGAATCAAAATAATATCTTGTTAATATTTTGGTTTTTACTAATTGCTCTAATTTATTATTTAATTTATCTTGAGTGCCTACATCTATATTTTTCCATTCTAACATTTGAAGTAATTGCCTTGATGTAATAAATTCAAATTCATTTACTAGTTCTATTATTGCAAAGTGGATGTCGGTTATATGACCTATATTAATTCTATGAATTATTTGGTTCATAGAAACATATCCATCTTTTCCATCAAATACTTTTATTTCACCTTCGCGAATGGCAAATGGTGATATGGTTGCTTTAATTTCTTTATCTTCTACCATTTTTATTTTCCTCCTTCTAATTTTTATGATGAATATAACGATTGTTAAATATTAAGAAGTGGTTTTTATAAAAAACATTAAGTTTTTCTTATTAAACCTTTTATATGCCTATTTTAGCACAACTTTTTTTATTTGTCCATTTTTTACATAAAAAACTTGAAATTACTATTGTAAAAAAAAATATATTATTATATAATTTTTTAAAGAAATATATAATTACAGAAAGGTAAGAATAAAATTGAAAATCCAAAAAATACGTATGTATGCAATAATATTTATTACTTTTGTATTAGTAGTATTAATTGCCAATGTTATATTAAATAAAATTTCAAAAAGTAAAGGGGTAACTATTTTAAATAGTTCTAATATCTCAGAGCAACTAAAAAATAATATAACACTTGGACAATATTTTAAAATTGAAAAAGATACTTATGATATATATAATCAATTTTATGTTGGTCATAGCTCAAGTAGTGATGGTGGAGAGTATTCAAGCTATATATCTTATGATGATACCTTCTTTATTATTCATATTAAGGGAGAAAATGATGACGGATATTATATGGCTGCACGTATTATGACCGAAAAAAATAAAGAAAATGCCATATTAACTGCTTTAAATAAAGGAGAAACTGTTGATTTAATAGGATCAGTTAGTGGCATAAGCTATTCTTATGGTCCAACAAAGGTAATTGATGTTTTTCGTTCAGCATTAGGAACTAATAAAACTAATGTATTAGAATATTGTATAAATGTATTAAATTAATCTTTTTATGTCTTCTTCATTAATATATTTCCATGTTCCTAATTTTAAATCTTTTACTGAAAGGAAACCTATTTTGCTTCGGTGAAGTGCTAGCACTTTTTTTCCTATGCTTTCACACATACGTCTTACTTGCCTATTTTTTCCTTCATGAATTATTATTTCAATTCTAGATATATCTTTTTCTTCATCTATTTTCATTATTCTAACTTGAGCAGGTTTTGTTATGTAATCTCCTATATCTACACCATTTTTTAGCTTTTCTATTTCATTTGGCATTATTTTTCCTTTTAGTGTTACTTGGTATGTTTTGCTTATTTCGTGTTTTGGGTGTGTAATTTTATAAATAAAATCTCCATCATTGCTAAGTAATAAGGCTCCTGATGTGTACATATCTAATCTGCCGAACTGGAAGTACTTTTTCTTTTATTTTAATTAAGTCTGTTACTTTGTCTCTTCCAAATTGATCTTTGACTGTTGTTACATAACCAATAGGCTTATTTAGCAATATATATACATAATTTATTTTATTTGAAATGGTTTTTCCTTCAAATTCTATAATATCTTTTTCGGGATCTATTTTGGTTCCTAGCTTACTTGCTATTATTCCGTTTACTTTAACTTTTTTAGCTAGTATGTATTCTTCTGCTTTTCTTCTTGAGCATACACCTTGATTTGATAAAAATTTTTGTAGCCTTTCTTCCATATTTTTATTTTCTTAGCATTTTAGTATACTAAGCTCTTTCATTATATATTTAGGTTTTTTAAGTTTTAGGATTTACCTATAAACCAATTTAGTTTTATTTTCTTAATTTATTTAATACTTCTTCAAAGTACTTAGGTAGTGGTGCTTCTAAGTGCATTGGCTTTCCTGTAATAGGGTGTTTGAAATCTAAACTTTTAGCATGTAGCATTTGCCCTTCTACTCCAAATTCGTTTTTTCCATTAGAATAGGTGCTATCTCCTATTACTGGATGTCCTATTTCTGACATATGTACTCTTATTTGATGTGTTCTGCCAGTTTCTATTTTTACTTCTAATAAGGTACAATTATTAAATCTTTGTAATACTTTAAAATGTGTAACTGCACTTTTTCCTTTTGGCGTAACTGCCATTTTTTTTCTATCTTTTGTGCTTCTACCTATTGGCATATTTATTGTTGCTTCATTTTCTTGCACAATTCCTCGAACTAATGCAATATACACTTTTTTTACTTCTCTATTTTGGATTTGATTGCTCATATTTATATGTGCTTTGTCATTTTTAGCTATTATTAAAAGTCCGAGAGGTGTCTTTATCTAATCTATGAACAATGCCCGGCCTTAGCTCTCCACCAATTCCAGATAGGTTTCCTTTGCAGTGTGCCATAATTGCATTTACGAGTGTTCCATTTAAGTTTCCTACTGCTGGATGAACTACCATTCCTTTTGGTTTATTTACTACTATTATGTCATTATCTTCATATATGATGTTTAGTGGGATATTTTGTGCCTCTATGTTTGCTTCTTTTACCTCAGGAATGTTTATTGTAATAATATCATTTGCTTGTACTAAGTACGAAGTTTTAGCTTGTTTATTATTTACTAATATTTGATTTTCATCTATTAGCTTTTTTATCATTGTTCTAGATAAGTTTTCATTTTTATTTGCTATGTATTTATCTAGTCTTTCTTTTTCTTCTTCAATTGTTACTTTAATTTCCAATAACTTTTCTCACTTCTTTTTTATAATTTTTTAGGAGTTATAATGTGGCTATACTTAAACTGTTTGTTATATTATTCTGATAATCTAGCATAAAATACAAAATAATCATCGCTATATAATTGCTTATAATTGCTATTTCTTGATAAAAACATATTAAGCTTGCTTTTCTTTGTTAGAATAACATGTGTAATATCATACTTTTCAAATTTATCTTCATAATATGAGCTAATATTTGAAGTATTTATATAATCTGAGAAAATATCTCTTCCTTCTTCATTATTTCCTTTGTTAAATTCTGGTGCATATAAATCTGCTCTTGAATCCACAAAAACTGGTATTCCTCTAAATAGCAAATAACTGCCATAGTTATATTCATTAAATATTTTCATATTTTCAATATCTACATTTTCTAGAATATATGTTGCTGCATCTACTGGATAAGATGCTTTATTTACAAATTGGCTATTTATTTTTCCTTTATATACAAGCATACTTAATAAAATGGCAATTAAAATTGTTAAAATTTTACCAAAAAGTGTTGTCATTGTTTCTGTTAAGTTTTTTATGCCATTTTTATCATATTTTTCTACTAAATAAACCGCCATTTTTGCGAATATAAAGCCACATATAATTACAAATACAGAAAACTGCCTTCTAGACATAAATGCAAGTAGTGTTAATCCACCTAACATAAGAAAATCTCTTAGGCTTGCTTTTACATCTGTAAAAACTAATAATAGTACATATATAATTACTACTGCTAGCATTGTTTTGTGATTAACTAACACTAATGGCTGGTGCTCACTAATACTGCTTGTTGTATTGCCTTGAAGTGTTTTTACTAAATATGTGTATGGGGTGGTTCCAAGTGGTGTTAAAAATCCTGTAAAAATACAAATTATCATAATAACAATAAGCCATTTTACAGCAGGTTCTTTTTTCATAATAAGCTTGTAGGCTTCTTTTCTTCTTTTTTCTGTATGTTTTATAAAATTTTCTTTTTGTAATTGCAATCTTGCTATTTTTTCTTGATATTTTCCTATTTCTTCTATATTGCCTTTTTTGTTTAGTTTATTTAATTTATAATTATTCCATTTAATTTGTACTTTATTAAATAAATATGAATCATTAAATGTTATTAATAAATATTCTGCAATATATGGCAAATATAATATGAAGTAAAATGGCCAAACTGCACAATGCAAGTTAGCAATTAAAATTGGTATAATTACTAAATATACAGCATATTTTTTCTTTTTTGTGGCTATGAATTGCTCTATAAATAAAATGGTTAATGCAAATAAGGTAAATGTTACAAGCTGTGCTCTTGCTGCAATAAAATCTTTTAATAAGTACATTATTATTAAGGTCATAATAAATGAAATTAAAGGGTTTTTGCATAATTTGTTATTTGTGTAATAAATTACTAGACCTAATAGCATTGCTAATATAATGGTTAAAATATAAACGGCACAAAAGCCACCAATTCCAATATTTTCGCCTAACTGATAAACATAGTATGTTCCTAAGTCATAAGCCCAGTGTGGGTATGTGTATGGTAAATTTTCATGCCAAGAGAATGGATCTTGCATATCAATTGTTTTAGTTTCTGCTATGTGTTTTCCTATTGCTATTGTATAATATGTGTCATTTTGAAATGTTTTTGGTGTTAGTGCAAAGCAAAAGATTAAAATGCAAATAACTGCCATTACATGAAATTTTATTTTTGTTTCTTTTGTCATTTTATTTTCTCCCATCTTTTTTATTGTTTATATTTTCTAGTTGAATTAATACTAATTTATAAATTTTTAATAATTTAATGTTTTTATTTTTATATGACATTTTGAATTAATTAATATTATATTTATTTAGCTCTTTGCAGTCAAGGTATTTAATAAATATATTTGAAAAACAGTTACTAAATTGCATTAAAGCTCGAATAGTACTATTTTTCGCAGTTTTGAGAGGTCCCGTTCTGACTTTACTTCTTTGAGACTACTTCTGCAACGGGCAATTTGAAAAACAAGAAAACTAGTACTATTCGAGTGGATTAACTATAAAATATTAATTAGTAATCGAGTAGAAAATAAATAATTATTTTATTTATTCACTCTCACACAAAAATAAACTAGGCCCTGTTGCAGACCTAGCTTTTTTGGTTCAAAGCTCTCCCTTAAAAAGTTTATGAATTATTTCGTTAAACTTCCGGCTGAAGATCATAAGGAAACCATAGGTGATAACTATGATGGCGATAAGCCATCCAGTGTAGGCCCAAACGCCGTTTACGCCTACGTTTTCTGTGACGATGCCGAAGGGAAGAACTTTGTTAATGTAGGCACCCATAAGGTAGATGCCCAAAGTGAAGGCTACGATTCCGATTGCCCTCCGAATACGAAATACTGTTTTTTTGCTCATGATTGTCAATCCTTTCATTTCTTTTTCTAAAAATCAAGTAAAGTACTTGTATATTAATTATACAACTTTTTTATATAAAAATCAAATTTTTATTTTTGTGACCTGTCCCTAATAGCTTAAAAATGAGCAATGGGACCTGTCCCCAATACCACTTCAATGTTATAAACTCCGCCACCTGAGCTTAATGTGATTTGTTTTTCTGGAATTTCTTGCCCATTTAATTTAAATGAAGCTACTTCATTACAATTGCCATTTGGGTTTGTAACATTAATATTATAAATGCTATTTCCATATTTGTATTTTATTTTATATTCTTTCCAATCGTTTGGTATACACGGCTTTATGCTTAATTTTTGTTTTTCTATTCTTAGGCCTAGCAAGTATTTTATTCCCGCTTCATACATCCAGCTACTTGAGCCTGTATACCATGTCCAACCACCACGTCCTGCTAAGTTTTTTTGCCCATAAATGTCTGCTGATACTACATAAGGTTCTACCTTATATTTATTTGCTGCTTCTTTTGTTCTGCTATGCTCAATTGGATTTATCATTCTATAATATTCGCCTGCTTTATTTCCAAAGCCAAGTAGGCTTTCGGCTATTATTGCCCAGCAGCTAGCGTGTGTGTATTGGCCACCGTTTTCTCTTGTTCCTGGTAAATATGCTTTTATATAACCAGGTTTTAAGTTTCCTTTTTCAAATGGTGGGTCTAGCAATTTTATAATTCCATTTTCTTTATCTATTAAGTGGTTTTCTAGGCTTTCCATTGAAATATATTTTTTGTCGTTGTCTCCTGCATTTGATATAACAGACCAGCTTTGTGCTATGCTATCTATTCTGCATTCTTCATTTTGCATACTTCCTAATACATTTCCATCGTCCATAAATGCTCTTTTATACCATCTTCCATCCCAGCCGTTACTATTTAATGCTTTTTTTAGTTTTTCCATTATGGTTTCATATTTTTTTATATTTTCTTCAATAGTATTTATATTAGTTAATGTTTCTAAATTTTCTTTATTTTCACCATTTTGGTTTATTGCATTTTCAGTATTTACGTCTTTTTCTGTATACGTTTTGGTATCATTTTCTATACTTTGTTCAGTATTTATATATAAATTTTGATTATTTACTTTTTCTTTTAACTTTTCTAACATTACATTACAAATTGGAATCCATTTTTGCAAAATTGTATAAAGGAAAAATCCAAGCCATATACTTTCACCTTTTCCGCTTGTTTCCTACCTCACTAAAGCCATCGTTCCAATCGCCAGAGCCTATTTTTGGAAGTCCATTTTCTCCAAAGTTTAATGATGCTTCTATTGCTTTTTGGCAGTGCTCAAAAATGCTTTCTTCTATATTTGATGCTGGATAGAAATCGTATTTTTCATCTACCCCTGCCTCTAATGGCTCTCCTGCAAGATATGGAACAACTTCTTCTAATAAGCTGTAATCTGATGTAAATTCAATATAATCTTCTACTAAATATACAAGCCATAATTTATCATCACTAAATCTTGTTCTAATTCCCTTTTTAGTTTCTTCGTGCCACCAGTGCTGTACATCTCCTTCTATAAATTGGTGCTTGCTATGCTCTATTATTTGGTTTCTTGTAAGTTCTGGTGTGCTGTATTTTAATGCTAAACTATCTTGAAGTTGATCTCTAAAACCAAATGCTCCACCTGACTGGTAATATCCTGTTCTTCCCCACATACGTGAAGCTAAAACTTGATAAATAAGCCAGCCATTTAAAAGTATATTTATAGATTCTAGTGGGGTAGTTACTTGCAATTTTTCTGTTTGTTCTTTCCAAAATCTTTTTGTTTTTTCATATTCTTCATATACTTTACTATAATTTGTATACTTATATGCTAGGTCTTGGCAGTCTAATACAGTGTTTCCTGCTCCGAATACTAAAATAATTTTTTTGCTTTCTAATGCTTCTAATTCAACTTCACACTGAATAGCTATTATTCCATTTTGCCACAAAGAGTTTTGTTTATTTAATTCTATTTGATAAATTCCATCTGGATGATTTAAGTTTCCTTTTCCTATAAATGCTTCTTTGCTTCCAGTATATGATGTGATTTTTTCATTACTAGATACAAATAAATAGTTAGAGAATTCTGGCTCTTCTGCTAAGTTTTTCATACATATTAAATTAGAGTTTTCATAAAATTCTAAGTTTAAATATTCATTTGTTTTTAGCTCATCTTCACCTAATACTGGTTTTAAATAATATACTAATTTTATTTTTTTCTTTTTTAATTCATTATTTTCTAAGCTTAATATTTGCACTTTTATAGAATCATTTATCGGAACAAACATATCTAATTTTTGCACTAATCCTTTGCTTGTGTGCATATATTTTGCATATCCAAATCCATAAGTTATATAGTAATCATTTTCGTCTGGGCATGGATTTAAACCTAATGACCACAATTTTTTAGTTTCTTTATCTTGCAAGTATATAATTTCTGAAGGCACATCTGTTACAGGTGAGTTATTCCATACAGTTAATCTATTTAATCTGCTATTTTTATACCATGTGTAGCCTCCCATACTTTCTGTTACTAATGTTCCAAATTCTTTGTTTGCTAAAATATGACTCCATACGGTTGGAAGTTTTTCTTCTTTATTTACACGAATGCAGTATTCTTTTCCATCTTCAGAAAATCCACCATATTCATTAAAATATTTTAAGTTTTCTAATTTTTGTGTGATTTTATTTGTTTCTTCTATATATGCTACTTGCTCTTCTTGTGGCATTTCTGTTATTTGCTCTAAATATTCTTCTTCTAATTCTTTTAAATAACGAGTGCTACTGCCATAACTTGCATTTATGCTTAAATTTGCCCTACATTCTAAAAATTTTATTTCTTCTTCAGATAAATTATCTAATACAAAAATTCCGCCTTTTAAGCCTTGCAAATATGCTATATTTTCATTTAATATGCTATTAAAAATACTATCTTTTAAATTGCTTTGATAACTATAACTTTCTGTGCTTAATATAACTAAATCCATTTTTATATTTTTTACGTGGAAATAGTAATATAGTTTTAGCATTTGCTGAAGTACTTCTATTTCTTCTACTTCTTTTATTTTTACTAATAAAATTGGTAGGTCTCCTGAAATTCCATATTGCCATAATTTGCTTACTGTAAGATTTATAGGAGTTTGTCCTTGTGATTTTTCAGTTGCTTTATATTGTTCAGTAGTTTGATATTTTCCTTCTTTAAGCATTTTTTCAGGAGTTTGATATTGCACTTTTTTAAGCGGGTTTGTAAATAGTAAATATCCTAATATTTTTTGGTAGAATTCTATTTGCTTTCCTGTTACTCCTAAATATCTATTTTCCGCTTCAGATTTTGCTTTGCTTAGTTGCATTTCGCGTTTTATTTTTTCTTCACTATTATATTTTTTTAGTTTTTCAATAATCTGTTCTTTATTAGAACCAACTGCCATTATGAAGTTTATACTTACTTTTTCTTCTGGGTTAATTGTTATGGTTCTTTTAAAGCTAATAATTGGATCTGTTGTATAGTTTATTTGTTTGCTAAATGGTGTTGAATTTAAAACAGCTTTTGGAAGCAAAATATTATCTCTTCCATAAAATTTTTCTTTATCTATTTCATATTCTAATTCTCTTGCTGTTTGTTTTTCTGTATAAAAACATGCTCCTAAATAAATTTCTGGGTCTGTTTTTGCTCTTTTTCTTCTATTTACTATAATGGCACCTAAATCGTCTATATATTCGTAATTTAAAAATAGATTATTGAAAGCAGGATGTGCACTATCTTGTTCTTGTGATGAAAGCACAGGTTCTAAAAAGCTAGTAACTTCTATTGTTTCAGCTTCTAAACCGTGGTTTGTAAGTTCAATAGTTCTAAATTCTATTGGGTCATTTGGTGCAATAGTTACTTTTAGTACTGTTTCTATATTTCCGGTCTTGTCTTACTATTTTATTTTGATCTGGTGTAAAATACATTGTATATTTATCTGGCTGACTTAAATAACTCATATTGCTTGCTGTCCAAATTCTTTTTGTTTTTATATTTTTAAAGAAGAAAAATATTCCCTGTTCTACATCTGCGGTTTTTTTGTAACGATTTATTAAAATATTGCCATATTTGCTGTATCCTCTTCCTTTTGAATCCATTATAACTATATAGTCATTTCCAGATAAACTATTTATTTGTGGCAATTTTGAGTATGGTTTTGTAATTTCTACTTGAGAATAAATATTATCTTCTACATATTTTATTTTTTCTATTTTTTCTTTTTCTTCTTTTGTTATAATTATATTTTCTGGCATTTTTTCTTGAAGTAATATATCTACTGCGCGGGTTTGCGGATTTTCCATAAATCGTTTTTGCAAAATGTTGTTAGATAAAAGATTGTTTATTGCAAGCATAATTAGGCCTTGATGGTGTGCCATATATGTTTTTATGGTTGCATATTCTTCGCCTTTTTTTAATCTTGTAGGTGTGTAATCTATTGCTTCATAAAAACCATATTTTTGATACATTCCTTGCTTTTCTAATATTTTTAAATTTTTAATAACTTCTTTTGGTTGTTCTAAAAGTGCCATAATACTTGCATATGAACTTACTACCATTTCATCTGCTAAGCCTCTTTTTAAGCCTAACCACGGTATTCCAAATGCTTTATATTGGTAGTTATTGTTTAGGTCTTTTAAATTAAATGCAGATTCTGAAATTCCCCATGGAATACTTAGTTTTTTAGCATATTCTTTTTGGCTCATTATCATAAGTTTGCAAGATTCATCAAGCAAGCTTCCTGGATAGCTTGGAATATTCATATTTGGCATTAAATATTCAAATGCAGTTCCAGACCATGAAATTAGCCCTTTATATTTGTTTAAAATTGTTAATGTTCTGTTTAGGTTGTTCCAATGTTTAACAGGTACATCTTTTTTTGCAATTGCAACTAAACTTGTTTGCCTTGCTTCTGATGCTAATAAGTCATAGTATGAGTCTGTTAGTTTGTTTTCTTCTACATTGAATCCAATTGAAAATAGCCTTGCTTCTTTATCATATAGCTTAGAAAAGTCACTATCTTTTATTAATTTATTTATTATTTGTATTAGGTTTTGTACTCTATTGGTTATATTTTGATTAGTGGTTTCTAACTTTTCATTTGCCTTTTGGCTTATATTTTCAGTTTCATTGTTTGTGCTTTCATTATATTGCGCTTTTTGAGCTGAATTTGAACTATTTTCGCTTGAAATTTCTGTGTTTATATTTGTATTTTCGCTTTGTAATATTTCTTTTAAAAATGCTTTAGCTGTAAATAAGTAGCCTATCAAGTTTCCACTATCTACTGAAGAAACATACATTGGCTTTAATGGTTCTAAAGTTTTTAAGTCATACCAATTGTATAAATGCCCATTCCATTTTTGAAGACTAGAAACAGTGTTTAACATTTTTTCTAAAAGTTCTATTGTGCTTTGCAAAGTTTCATATTTTAAGTCATAACTTGAAATAACTGCAAGCAGGCTAAGTCCTATGTTAGTAGGTGATGTTCTATATACTATTTTTGGATTTCTATCTTCTTGATAGTTATCTGGTGGTAAAAAATTGGTATTTTCATTTAAATTGTCTTTAAAATATTGCCATGTTTTTTGACCTATTTTTCTTAAATATTCTATATCTTCTTTTGATAATTGTTTTAATTTATTTTCGCTTGTTATTTCCTTGCTTATATACCAAAAAACTAAAGGTGCTATAAGCCATATACTAGATAGTATAAATACAAATACGCTGTATATATTGTTTTTGAAGAAAAATAGTGAAACATATCCCAATAGCCCTAGTATTACATTTGCTATCATATTTTTATAATATGATTTTAAATCTTTTTTAGCGTTTTTTTCTGCTTCTTCTGCTGTCATCCATTCTAAAAAGTGTTTTTTAGAGGCAATCATTCTATATATGGTTTTTGAAATTGCATTTAAACTAAAATACGCTTTATCTGGCAAATTTGCAATTTCTAAAAAACCTCTTATAATGCTAGCTTTTAGCCCTGCTATTGTTTTAGTAAAAGTTTTTTGAAGTGTTTCTTCTTCTTTTTTAAATATAATACGATTTAATATTTCTAAAATAGTTGGCATTATGCTAGATATTATTAAAAAGCTTACGATTAAGCCGACTTTAGCATTATAAAATAAACATATAAGGTTAATAAAAATTAATGAAATTACAACTACTGCTTCTTGCAAGCTTCTTATTAAATTATCGAATATTTTATATTTTGATAATAAATTTAATGGATTTTGCTTTTTGTTCTGCCTTCTATTAGTTATTGTATTTTTTAACCAATATACAATTTGCCAGTCGCCTCTAATCCACCTATGAAGCCTTGCTTTAAAACTATTATAGTTTGCAGGATAGCCATCTAATAGCATAATATCTGAGCTAAGTCCACATCTTAAATAACTGCCTTCTAATAAGTCATGGCTAAGCACAGTATTTTCTGGAATTTCATCATTTAACACTGTTGAAAATACTGATACATCATAAATTCCTTTTCCTGTAAAAATTCCTTCTTCAAAATTATCTTGGTAAATATCTGAAATTGCATTAGTATATGCATCTTTTCCACCTGAGCCAGCATATAGTTTAGTAAAAATACTTTTTTGCACTTCATCAAGTGAAATGCCAACTCTTGGCTGAATTAGTGCATGTCCTTCTATAACACAATCTTTTTTATTATTTAAAACTGGTGTATTTAAAATATGTGATATTGCTCCTATTAGCTCTAAACCTGTATTTAAGGTTAGTTTTGTATCTGCATCTAATGTAATAATATATTTTATTACTGGAATTTCATTTGTTTGTTTTGCAGTTTCAATAGTATTTGCTAAAAATTCATCTTTATTTTTTCCTAAAATATATTCATTAAATTGATTTAATAATCCCCTTTTTCTTTCCCAACCTAGGTAACATTCTTCTTTTGCATTCCACGTTCTTTTTCTATATAAAAAGTGAAAAATAGGAAAGCCATCTGTTTTATATGTTTTGTTTAATTCATTTACTTCATTTATTCCGGCTTTAATAACTTCTTCATCAAATGGCTCTTTTTCATTTTTTCCTGCTGTAACATCACCTAAAAGTGCAAAATATAAGTTATCACTTTGGTTTGAAATATAGTATGTTTCTAAATTTTTCATTAGCTTGTGTACTTTTTCTTTTGAATTTAAAATTGTTGGAACAACAATAAATGTGGCACTTTCTTTTGGCACGCCATTTTCAAAATCTAGCTTTGGAATTGGTTTTGGCTTAATTACTTTTCCTAAAATGTATTGCATAATTTGCACTATAACTCTTTGGTTTGGAATTAAAAGCAGTATTCCAAGTAAAATAGCTAATATTATAGAGTGCACACTTTTATATAAATAAATTGCAAATAGGCTTGAAATTGCAATATTTATTATGCCTATAAATGTAAGTGCAAGTATTAATTTATTTTTATTAGATATTTTGTTTTTTGGCTTTCCTGTAAGCTTTTCCCACAATTCGTTTTGTCCTTGTGCAATTAAGTAATATCCTACGTGTTGTTTCTTTTTATTTATTTCATTATTTTCTAAATTGCTATTTTTTAGCCATTCTTGTTTTGCATCATTTGCTAATTGCCATACTTTTTTTGTTATATATATTTCAGAAATTCTTGTTTTTTTAGATATTTCTTTTATTGAGTTACGATATAGAATTTTAGTTTTATAATCCATTTTTTCATAAACGTTTGCTGGATCTTGCTTTAATATTTCTTCTACACCATTTATGTTTTCAAAAATTTCTACCATACTAATACGATTCAAGTTTTTAATGCTAGTAATTGCATTCCCAACAGAAATTTTTTTAATAGCTATATCAAAATGCTCTTTTTCTGCAACTTCTGATATGCTCATTCCCATTTTTTCAACTTCTTCTTCTAAAATAGAAAGATATGGGTATGCTTGTTTTCCATATTTTTTTAATCTATATGATAAGTATTCAATAAAAGGATATTTCATTTCTCCATACCCTTTTACTTTTGTTTTATATTCTCCAAGCTGAGTAAATTTAAGCTCTTCTTTGTTCTTTTTTTCTACTAGTCTTTCTATGATGTTTTCTACCTTATATTTTTGCATTTGGGAAAAATATATTTTGGTGCAAACTTCTCTAATGTTTTCAATTAATGCAATTTGTACGAAAATAGGAATGCTCCAAATTTCTTCCATATTTAAAGTTTTCTTTTTTTGGTATGCTTTAAGATATGCGTTTAAACTTTTTCCATCTATTTTATTATCACTGTAATTTACAATTTCATTTGCTAAAACATAAATTCTGGCAAATCCAGAATCTGCTCCGGTTTCTATTCCTAAAAATTGTGTGTATTTTTTTAGGGTTAAATCTGTTTTTATTGCTTTTACTGTTTCATCTATTACATAATAATTATCTAATATCCATTCTCCTGCAGGATGTATTGGAATTTTAAGTTTTATATGTTCATTTAATAAGTTATATACTTGTGTTATAATTTCAAAATTTTCTTTTAGTCTAGGAATTGGATATGTGTTTTTATCTGAATTATTTTTTAGGCTATGGTTTGAAGCCATTTTTTCTAAATAGTTTTCAAGTTCATTTTGACCTAAAATTGCACCTTTTCCATTTAATATTTTATATTCCATTTAAAAAATTTCCACTCCTTGTAAACTTTTATGTTTTTAACATATATTTATATGTTAAACATATTTTCTCCAAAGAGTGGAAATATATTCATTTATTTTATTTTTATGAGTTCTAACATTGTTAGCCTTGTTATTTCCATTATTGTTTCTAGTTCAATTCCTTTATAGATCATTTTTTTAGCAATTTCTAGATTTTTTTCTTTTTTGCCTTGTTTTACTCCATTTTCAAATTCAGTATTATGTGTGATTTTTTTGATATTATTTTTGCTGATATTATATGTATTTTTTTTGCTATTATTTTGGTGCATTTTTTAAGTTTTTTTGCCTCCTTTCTGATTTTAAATTTTTTTGCATAGGAAAATTGCTTTTAATTTTCCTATGCATTTAATTAGGAGAACCAATATAATTGCTATGCCTACAAAAGTGCTATAAACTGCACCTACCTTTCTTTTTTATTTTAAACTTTTGGAAAGATTTTTGAACTTTAAAAATATGATATTAAAGTTCGTATGAAACTTTATCAGTCGATGTTTAAATCACGCTCTAAAATGATTTAATAATATTATGAAAATAATTTTTTAAGTAAGTATTGTAAATTTTTTTTAAGTAAGTTATTCTAAATTTTTTTAAGTAAGCTATTATAAAAATATTTTAAAATATATATTTTTTTACAAAAGTTGTATTTTATTTTTTAAAATTTTTAAAGTGCATTTTTGGCATAGCAAAATAAATTAATAGCACTTTTGCTTATTTTGTTATATCACGTTTTTATATAAATTTCAACTTATTTCGTATGACAAAATTCGACATTTGTTAAGCATTTTATGGCTAATTGCTTAAATAGTACTAGTTTTCTTTTTTTTCAAATTGCCCGTTGCTAGACGCAAGTTCAAAGAAGCAAAGGCAGAACGGGACCTCTCAAAACTGCGAAAACTAGTACTATTTAAGCTTTGATATAATTATTAATTATAGCCATTATTTTGTAACTGAAACTTTTCTTAAGTAGTTATATTAATTTAAAAAATAGTCCATAATTCCGTTATATATGCCCCAAGCTAACTTATCTTGATAGCTATCTGTTAAAAGCTGTTTTTCTTCTTCTGGATTTGAAAGGAAGCCACATTCTACAATTGAAATTGGTATTTCTACATGTTTCATTATATATACACTATCTAATTGCATTGCAACTCTTTTATTTTCTTTTTGAATTGCATCATTTAAGTTTTCTTGTAAAGTTTTTGCAAGTTTAATGCTTTGTTCATCATTTTTCTTATAAAAGCATTGCCAGCCATAATATTGTGATTCTGGTATTTTATTTAAATGAATTGACACAAATATATCTGCACTTGATTCGTTTCCTATTTTTACTCTATTGTGTATGTCTGAAACCTTTTTTTCTCTTAAAGTGTCTTTATCTAAGTCATAAATTGCATTTTCATCACTTCTAGTTAAAATTACTGTTGCTCCACTTTGCTCTAATAAGTTTTGAACTTTTAAAGCTATTTTTAGGTTCGTTTCAGCTTCTGTTGTTCCGATTACTTGACTGTGCGCCTTCATCTGGCTTTCCGTGTCCTGCATCTAGTACAATTACTTTACTTGAAACAGGAAGGCTTACTGTTTGAACAGTGTTATTTAGGCTAGCTGTTTGGAAGGTAAATGCAAATACTGCTAATAGTAAAATTCCGCTAATAATTGCTATTCGTTTTTTACTTATTATAATCATAAAAAAATTCATTCCTTTCATACTTGGAAGGCACACATAGTAATATGAAAGATTTTATTCTTTCAAAGTAACCTCCACTTTACACAATTTTTTTATATTATATTATTCTAATTTTATTTTTATAGAACTAAAAGCTATATATTATTTCCTTCTATTTTTTTAAGGTAGTTTTAAAATAAATTATTAAAAATTTTAGTACCACTTTGATTTAAAATCACATAAAAATACCATATGCATAGCACATGGTATTTTTATTAACATCGTCTTCTTATTTCCTTTGTAATAAATTTTTATTTGAAATAAACTCTATGAACTCTTTTATGTATTTTTTTAATTCTTCTGACATTGCGTCAGAATTTAATTCTTTTGCAATATCAAAACTTCGAAAATTATATAAGTATGAAAATTTATTAATTACATCTTCATATTCTTTAGGGATAATATTTTGTTGTACTATATATATTTTCATAATTAAGTTCATTGTCTTTATTACTGCTTTTTTGTCATAATTGTCATTGTATATTAGCCTTTTTAATTTATGAATATAATCCGGTAATAGATTTAAGTGTTTCTGTTTCATCATATCTAAAGTTATAACTGGTAATTTTAATTCAGGGTTATAATAATTTAAATATAAATTTTCGTAATGCAAATTTAATAGTGAATACATTGTTTTTCCATCAATTATATTATTCTCAAATTCACTTTTAGAATATATAGTTGTTCCTATTTTTATTGTTGATATCTGTTTGATAACTTTTTCAATTTTTCTTATATCGTTAATTGAATAATATTTAGTTACTATTAGTATATCTATATCGCTCCACCCTACATGAATTTTATCTATTCCTACGCTTCCAGTTATCATAAATAGCATTAGGTTTTCTTTTAATATATTTTTTATTTCATTGTAAAAATTAGATATAATTTTTTTATATACTATATCTATTTTTAATTCTTTCACATCTATAGTTTTAAACATCACTTTCTCCTAAAAATACTTCTACTTTTTCAATAACAGATTTTTGAAATTTTTTTATCGAATCATTGTTGTAAATAATATATGCACATTTCAAGTTATCACTTTCTATATACTTTAAAATCTCGGTTAGCCCTTGAATCTGTTTTTCTTCATCTTTTTTTATTGTATTTGTTTTTATTAATTCATAGCTAATGTCTGGTTTGTTCATCAATCTTTTATACTCTCTTTTAACTCTAAGCTCAAAATCGGCATCAATGTATAATATCATAATATTATGATAAATTAATTTATTAAGTGTTTCTAATGCGTCTTTTTTTCTTAAAGTGTCCATAACTATTAGAGTATTTTTATTTGCCATTTCATTAGCAACTTCTAAATAATATCTCCAAAACTTTTCTTTTTGTGTATTTTCAAATTCTTCTTGCCACTTTTCAAATAGCACATTTGTATTAGTATTCTCATACATTTTTCTTATTATATCTCTCATCTTTATATGTATTGCATATTTATATTTTTTTGAGATGTATTCTGAAATCATACTTTTCCCTGATTCAGATGTTCCTGTTACAAAAATGTATTTTTTACTTTTCTTCACTTTCTTTTTCTCTCTCTTTTCTTAAAATATATAACTCTTTTCTAATATATTTATCAAGTTTGTCTTCAAATTCTTTTAAGGTTCCATTATTATCAATAACATCTGCAAAATGAACTAAAGCATTATCATTTATAATTAACTTGCCATTTTCATCTATCGCTAATCTTTTTAGATCAAAAGCTCCTGCTTTCCTTTTCTTTTCATCTTTTATTCTAGTCTGCTCCTCTATTTGTTTCCAAGTAATTGTCAAATCTGCCTTTCTATCGGAATACGGAGAATCAGTTCTTAATCTTGTATATTCTCTTGAGATTCTATCCTGTAAAGGTGCATCTATGTATAATAGTCCAACATTTTTTCCAAATCTACTATGTATGAATTTCATTTCATCTACTCCATACAAAGTATCCATAACAACAATATCTGCATTTTCTGCCAAATCACTAGCAACCTCAATATAATAATCCCAAAATCCTTCAAAATTTTCTGTCGTTTGCTGTTCATACCATTCTTCATAACACTTTTCCTTGTTAGCTCTTTCATACATTTCTCTGAATATATTTCTTATTTTTAAATGTTTTACAATATTCGGAAAACTTCTCGTCATATGTATAACTGCTCCACTTTTTCCTGATTCTGAAGGTCCTGTTACAAATATAAATTTTTGTTTTTTTTCTGCTTTCATACTTTCCTCCTTATTTTCTTTTAAAATGTTTCTAATAATTTTTATTGGATGATTTGTAAAATCACTAAGTTGATTAGTATTTGATCCAAAAAGTTTGCCTTTTATTGCCTCTTTTTCTTTAAAAGTATCTATTAAACTATTTAACAATTGTTCTAAATAATTACTGCTCTTATTCTTTATAATAATATTTCCTTTTTTTATACCTAATAAAATTGTTGCTAATAGATTTGTTTTCATCCCTTCTTCAGTAAAATTTCTGTAAAACGTCCTATTATAATGTCCTTTATCTTTTTCATTTGAAAATATAGAATCTTTTCCCTTAAATATTCTAGGGGGATCTAAATCAAATAATTTTCCATCTATAGTAAAATTCCATATAGATGTATCAATACCAATTTGGCCACCATATTGTTCAATTATTTTATTTATTTCTTCTAAAATTTTTAAATATACTTTATAAAATTTTTCCCATTCTATTGGGGTATTTTCTAATATTTCATTTGGTTGCATATATTCTGATATTTCAAAAATATCTCCATAATCCGTTTGTATTATACCATAAAAGTTTGCTAATTCTACATATTGTCTAACTTTATAATAATATTCTTTCCAAAGTTCAATATAATCCCCTGAATATCTTTCAGCTATTTTTTTAGTGTTTAATTTTTTATAAAATATATTTTTACCTAACATTCCACATTCTAAAGAAAAAGCAGAGACAATATCTAATTTTTGTCTATTTTTTCCTAATATTTCTTTTATATCTTTATTAATAATAAATTTATTTCGCATTTTAATCTCTTTCTAATATATCAACTATATTCTTTCTTAATCTTTTTATATTTGAATCTTCTTGCGTAACTTTACTTATCTTTATACTTGGCCTAATTATTGGAGATTCTTGTTTCAATAATATATCCTCCTTACATTTAGCTTTTTGATTTATTTTTAGTGAATACAACTGACATTCATTTTTCTCATCTATACTAGATATATTTGCTCTTTCTAAAATGATTTCTGGAACACATGATAAAAACATTTTATCTTTATAATATGTTAAGTATATATAATTTTGAGGAGCAGGACTCAAAAAATGCAATAAAATTTCATCTATTCGATTTTTTGAATCTGTACTTTTCTTTAATTCTTCCCCATATTCAATTATTTTATTTATGTTATTTTCGTAATCTCTTACTATTCTTAATGCTTCTAGAATTGGAATTTTACTTAAATCAATTTTTATTCCTTCTGGAAATTTTAGCAATCCATCTCTGTCGTTAATTTGTCTGTTGAGTCGTGTAACCATTAAGTCTTTTGGTCTCTGCTTTATTATACTACAACCTAAATTTTCATTTTGTACGTCACTAATCATAAATTCTACATGTCCGTGTATACATAGCTGTGATTTTGATATTTGATTAAATAATACATTTATTCCTACTATCTTTACTGTATCTAAATTGCTGTTCAATTCTTGATATATATCAACCATTATAGATTGTAACTCTATAAATTGTTCTTCATTTAAGTCTTGCACGTTTTCAATTTTACTTTCTTTTCTATTCTTTAAATAAAGCATAAGCCCTGCTGGCGTATATGGATGAGTTGGACAACATATTTCCCAATGTTTATATTTACTGGAAAGTTTTACTAATACACTTCTTACAAAATTATCTGAACATAATTGGCAATGTTCATATTCTGTCTTTATATCTTGATATATTTTTCCACTTAATATATCTGCACATATTTTTTGTTCCTTTTCCGTTAATTTCTCACCTTTTAGATATTTAAGTACTATTTCATTATTATAACTTCTTTTTTTATGTGCTCCTCCTATTATGCAAAATAATGTTGCAAATATTTTTTCTGCATCTTTTTCATCTTCAATTCCTAAATCAAAAAATGTTTTATAATTTTGAAATTGACTTTCCATCTTTAAATTATACCTCCTCTGTATATTCTTCTAATAGTGTTGTTTCTATAATATCTAATGCATTGGTATCTTCTTCTAGTAGATTATATATAATGCCTACACATAGAAAAGAATACATAATATCTAATTCTTCCATCTCTCGTATATTAAAAATGCATAAAATTCTCATTATTATATAATATTTTAATTCATTGCTTATCTTTACATTATTATTTTTGAAAACATTTAAGTATTGACAAAGAATTTCCTTTCGAACTTTACTTGTTTTTAATTTTCCATTTATATTTATTATTCTGTTCTTATTGTCTATTAAATATGTCAAATTTGGCTCATATCTTTTATATAATTTCAAAATTTTTTCATGATTTTTATAAGATTTTCTATGATATTTTGGACAAAAATACACATCAGCAATTAATTCAGACCAAATGAATGCTGCAATTTCTGCACCAATATAATTACACCCTGCTGTAGTTAAGTCCATAAATATTGGTTTTATTCCTATATTAACAGTATTAGGGTCTCCTTGTGAAAAAAATGCTAAATATCTTTTTTTACTTTTAAAGAACTTCTTTTCCAGATTAATTATTTCTTTCAATGTTATAATAATTTTTTTATTTATTATTATCTTATATTCACTAACTTTCCAATTTTCATACCATTCTGTTAAACGTGTTTTTACTCTTTTATCATAAAATTCTTGCATTGGATATGTACTTACTTGTTTAATTTCTTTTAAGGAATTATCATAATACTTAAATATATTGTTTATCACATCTTTAGCATATTCATTTTTTTCTTCACATTCTAAAATAAAATCATGTAATAATCCTTGATTTTTTTTGATTGTAATATCATACTCATATACTAATATACCAATATCATAATGTTTCAAAAATTCAATTAACTCTGGAACAACATATTGTTTTTTTATTTCTTCATATCCTCTGATTTCCTGAATACATCTATCTCTTTGCATAATTTTAAAAAAAATCTTTTTATTCTTTTTATAACCAACTCCATTAATTGAATTATTTTGAAAATTTACATACTCCATAATATAATTATTTCGTTTTAATATTGAATTAACGTCTGTTTCTGTCAATTCTACTATTTTCATCATTTCTCCTATCTCAATATATAATTATTGAATTCATCAATTATACTTTCTGCAACTATTCCTTGCTGTATCATATTTTTTATTTCTATTTTTGAGCTTAGCTTTACTTCACTTAATTCATTTTCTTGTATCGTTAACTTAGTTAAATCTATTTCTTCTTCCGCTTTCCATATTTCAACAAAATCGTATTTTCTTTTTATTACCCCTAGTTTTTTTATCCTTTTCTTATCCAATTCTATTCCTATTTCCTCTTTAGTTTCTCTAATTGCTGCTTCAATACCTTCTTCTCCTGAGATGACCCCACCAGTTACAATAGACCACATATTAGGGAATTTTCTCATTGTTTTTGATCTTTTTTGAATTATATATTTTTTATCACTATTTTCTATCCATACATGTATTGACAAATGATACTCTCCATTTTGTAATGGCTCATCGTTTTTGATAATCTTTCCTGTTCTATTCATATTTTCATCATATATATCCCATGTCTCCAATTATATCAAGCTCCTCTATTTTTCTAAATATTTGTAATTAATTATTTTTTACAGTTTAATTTTACCATTTTTTGTATTTTATGTCAACACCATTTTCGAACTATTTATAAATGCAAGTGAAAGATTTTCTGTTTTTTGAAAAATTTTTCACTTGCACTGAAACATTTTGTTGACAATTGTAAAATATTTCAGTATAATATTATTGAGGTGAAAAATAATTATGATTTATAGAGAACATTATATAAATCCAATTAGAGAATTTTATGACTCTGATTTAATAAAAATAATAACAGGAATTAGACGTTGTGGAAAATCTGTTATTTTAGAGCAAGTAAAAAATGAAATTAGCAAAAAAACTGATAATATAATTAGTTTAAATTTTGAAGATAAAAGAATTTTATCTAATATTTCAAATGGAGAAATTCTTATAGAATATGTTGAAAAAAATAGAAAATCTGATAAATGTTATATTTTTCTTGATGAAGTTCAATTACTAGATGGGTGGCAAGATGCTTGTAAAACATTAAGATTATATAACACTTCAATTTTTATAACAGGCTCAAATTCAAAATTACTGTCAAAAGAATTTACTAAAGAATTGAGTGGCAGATATGTTTCATTTAAAATAAAGCCATTTGTTTATAAAGAAATATTAGAATACACAAAGGAATTAGGCAAAAGTTGCTCTGTTACTGATTATCTTATCTGGGGTGGATTTCCTAAACGATTTGAATTTAATTCAGAAGAAGCTGTTATTAGGTATTTAA
>CANQCT010000016.1 GCA_947589835.1 uncultured Clostridia bacterium | reverse complement strand
TTATTCTATTTTTTCTTTTTCTAGTATATTTAAAAACAATACTAATAGTTTTTTAGGAGAAATATAGTAATAATCAAACTCAGTATGAAGTATACTAGGAAAATTCTTTTTAGCAAGTACAATAGGGCTTTTCAAACAAACAACTAGTATCGTAAAATGAGAAATTTTAGTTATTTAAAACATATATAAATACTGTTTTTATTGAAAAGTAAATTTTAAAGATACAAAAATATTAGAATTTTAATTATAGTTTTCCTTCACTTTATGTAAATCTTTTAAAAATCACAAAAAGTATATTTTTTAGAAAAGAATAAATCAACCTTTTGGGATAAAAACTCCAGATTATATTGTAAATGGTGAAAAATTTGACTTAAAGTAAATAACTGGTGGTGGAAAATATACAATACAAGGAAATTTAAAAGGAAAAAAAGTCAATCAACTAATTTTATTATAGATATAACTAATGCAAAATTTAATATTAGAGAAGCTCAAAGACAAATTAAAAATATATATAGTTCAAAACATTATATATGGATAAATAAGAATATTCAAAATATATTTTGAAATAAAAAAATACCCTTTTTTTGGGTATTAATGGTAGCGACGGCTTGTAACAATGCTCATATTCCGCCAATTTTTGTATTTTTGTTTAGTAAATTGTTTACGAAGGCTGAGAATTTTATGAATTTTTCATTCGACCAAAAGTATACACTATATCCGCATCGTTTCAAATATATTAGGCACTTTCAAGTCCTCCTTCTCTTGCAATTTCAAAAAAATGTGCTGCTCCTTGTTCTACCACCTTTTTAAATAACTCTATTTCTTCTTCTGTATATTTTCCATCTTGTTCTACAATTTTATAGCTTGGTAATTCAAATATCAATGTATCAAATCCGTGTTCTGTTGGTCTTTCAAAAACAACTCTTATTACCTCGTCACCATTATCTCTAGTAATAATATCTGAAATAACTGATTCTGTTTCATCTCCATATTTGCATAATGTATGCATCATAATTACTCACTCTCCTCTACAATTAGTATTATAACATGATTTGAAATATTTTACTACTAATTATAAATAAAAAATAAAATAAATTACTAAAAATTAGCAGAAATTAAAACTAAAAGAGCGCTTGCTTATGCTCTCTTTAAATAATTAAAAACGCTAGGCATAAACTTATAAATTTATGTTTAGCGTTTTTTATACACCTTTTATCATATATTAATTGCAATATTACTCTCCATACTTATGCAAGTCCGTTTAGGCCTAGGCATAAGCAGGACTACTATACTTCTTTTTTTACAATAAGTTTACTATTTATTGATTTACTTCAAAACCTCCTTCTGCATTACTTTCTATGAGCTCAGAGCTTAGAGTAACTACAGGGAAGAGTTCTTGTGCATATATTGCTGGATATTTACTGTAGGATTGAGAATATGCATTATAAGTTGCTACAAGCTTCATTTAATAATATAAGTAATATAATATTCTCCATTTTTAACTTTATGCTACTTTTATTCCTGTGTCAATTACTTCTTGTACGAAAGGTGTTGCAATTTTATCATAATCTTCTTTACTTATTGGATGCGGTTCTATTCTTGTATCTATTTTCCATGTATATCCAATTAAATTAGCCATATCATCAAAAATATCTTTAAAATCACTAGAAATTATTGCTATATCTATATCACTATCTTTATTTTGTGTTCCTTTCGCATAAGAACCAAATAATATTATAGCTTCAATTTTATAATATTTGCTTATTTTATCAATATATTTATTTATAGATTCTATTATTTCTCTATCAATATTTCTTTTAACCATTTTCGTATCTCCTTTACATTTCTTATTTGCTCAAAAGTATATCCACTTGTACATTTTTTATTAAAACTATTTTTGTAATCATCATATCTAGCTCCAATATTAAATGTGTCAATAACTTGTAGTTTTTTTACCTGTTCTTCGGATACCTCTAAATTACATTTTTCGGTGAGAAGTAATAATGAGTGTGTTTTAGGTGCATGTGGTGCTACTTTATTATTTTTAGCATAAAGTGCTTTTAATAGTTTTTCTATTGTTAAATGACCAAAAAACAAGCAATAACTATTTTTCTTATTCTTATATAAAACATTCATTACCTTATAATCTTCATCAGAACTTTTTATCCAATAATTCATTAAATCTATATTATTCATAGCATTCCTCTCTTCCAATATTATTATAACATTAAAATTAAATTTTTACTATATTTTATGAAAAGTATTTAATAAATAATTTAGTTAGGTGCGTAAAAATCATCAAAAGTATGAATTTTTACTCTGTGTCACTAATTTTACTAAAAAAATTTTAAAAATGATTAAAATTTGGTGCGTGTCACGCACCTCTTTGCGTTTTTTTGAAAAAAATGACCAATTTTTGCCAAAAATTGTGTAATTTCTTTTTGAAATAAAAAAAATACCCTTTTTTTGGGTATTAATGGTAGCGACGGTTGGACTCGAACCTACGACCTACCGGGTATGAACCGGTTGCTCTAGCCAGCTGAGCTACGTCGCCATATTTGTAACACGATTTATATTATATTATCTGTTTTTGGTTTTGTCAATAGCAAGTTAAAAGAAAAAAGCTATTTTAGCTTTTTTCTTTTATATTATTTTTTATCTTACTAAATCATCTTGTTCTTGCTCTTGTTTTTGTGCTGCTTTTTCGGCCATTTTCTTTACTGCTTTTGGATCAATTGCAATAGTTTCTACAACTTTGCTTGCTTTTCCACCTTTTCCAGATTTATTGCTTGTACCAAAATATTTAGTTTCTAAAGACTCTGCTTTGGCATCTACTTCACTAAATGCTACATCAAGTTCTGGATCGTGTATATCATCTTCATTTATATCAGGACCTAAAATTACATTCCAAAAATAAAGTATTTTTTCTTTTACACTCATAGTTATTTCTTAAAATTTCTTTTAAGAATTTTCACCTCCATAGGTTTATTTTTTAAATACTATTTTATTATACCATGTTTTATTTGAAAAATCAAGCTTTTTGCAATATTTTGATGTGTTTTCGACTTTTTGCAAGAAAATTTCGTTCTTTTTTATATTAAACATCTGTCCCAAAAGCGACAAACTGTCGCGTAAAGAAACGTCCCCAAAGCGACACTAATTCATATAATCCTTTAGTTTCTTGCTTCTGCTTGGGTGTCTTAGCTTTCTTAGTGCCTTTGCTTCAATTTGCCTAATTCTTTCACGGGTTACCATAAATTCTCTGCCAACTTCTTCAAGTGTTCTTGCTTTTCCATCTTCTAAGCCAAATCTTAGTTTTAATACTTTTGCTTCTCTTGAAGTTAATGTTCCCATTACTTCTTCTAATTGTTCACGTAGTAATGTGTATGCTGCTGAGTCTTGTGGTGCAGGGCTATCATCGTCTTGAATGAAATCTCCTAAGTGGCTATCATCTTCTTCGCCTATTGGTGTTTCTAGTGATACTGGGTCTTGTGCTATTTTTTGAATTTCGGCTACTTTTTCTACTGGAATTTCCATTTCTTTTGCAATTTCTTCTGGTGTTGGTTCACGGCCATTTTGTTGTAATAGGTGTCTTGATGTTCTAATTAATTTATTAATGGTTTCTACCATGTGAACTGGTATACGAATTGTTCTTGCTTGGTCTGCAATGGCTCTAGTAATAGCTTGCCTTATCCACCATGTTGCATAAGTGCTGAATTTATATCCTTTTGTGTAGTCAAATTTTTCAACTGCTTTTATTAAGCCCATATTTCCTTCTTGTATTAGGTCTAGGAAAAGCATTCCTCTTCCTACATATTTTTTTGCAATACTAACTACTAACCTTAGGTTTGATTCTGTTAATTTTTGTTTTGCGTATTCGTCGCCTTCTAGAATTTTTTTTGCTAAATCTAATTCTTGCTCATAATTTAAAAGTGGAATTTTGCCAATTTCTCTTAAATACATTCTAACTGGGTCATCTATGCTAACACCTTCAATGTTATTTAGGTCTATTTCTTCTAGCTTAATATCTTCAACATCTTGTAAATCTTCTAGGTTTGGTTCTGCATCTAAATCATCATCATCTTTTAAAAGATTTTCTTCTAAGCCTTCAAATGCATCAAATACTTTATCTATTTGGTCTGGATTAGTGTCTTCTAGTTCAGTTGCTAATTCTTCATACGTTATTTTTCCATTTTCTTTTGCCATTTTTAAAATGCTTTCTACTTTTTCTTTGGTAACATCTTCTACTTTTGATTTTTCTTCTTTAACAGTTTCTTTTTTATTAGTTTCGCTTTTTTTAACTTCTTCGGTTTTGCTAGTTTCTTTTTTATTATTTTCTTTTTTTGCCGTTTCATTTTTGCTAGCTTCTTTTTTGCTGTTTTCTTTTTTAGCCGTTTCACTTTTACTAGCTTCTTTTTTAACTTCCTCGTTTTTTGCTTTTTCACTGCTAGCTTTTTTTAAGTTAGCTACTTCTTTTTTAGCCGCTTCGCTTTTTACTACTTCTTTTTTAGCACCTTCGCTTTTGCTAGCTTCTTTTTTGTTATTTTCTTTTTTAGCTTCTTCGCTTTTTGCTTTTTCATTGCTAGCTTTTTTTATATTAGCTACTTTTTTAGCTTCTTCGTTTTTGACTGCTACTTTTTTTGCTACTTCGCTTTTGCTAGCCTCTTTTTTGTTATTTTCTTTTTTAACCGCTTCGCTTTTGCTGGCTTCCTTTTTTTCTTGTTTCTTTGGAGTTTCTGCTATTTTTTTATTTTTAGATGTTGCTACTTTTACTTTGCTATTTTTTTCTACAACAACTTCTTCTTTTTTGTTTTTATTTTTTACTAGCTTTTTTGCTTGTTCCTTTTTCATTTACGAAACCTCCTACTTGATTTTGGCTAATTTTAGAGTAATATCATTTAATTCGCTTTCTATGTTTTTAATTTCTTCAATAGTCAAATTTGATTCATTTTCTAATTTTCTTAAAATTTCATCTCTTTTATGTACTAATTTTTCTTTTTCATAAATGCTAATTAAATCTTCAACTGCTTTAGTTACATCTGTAATTTCAAAATCGCCAGCCATAATTTCTGTAATATGGCTAAGCATTTTTTCTTCTTCAAACCAATCTAATATATGATTAGTATTAATATTACCTTTTTCTAATTCTTCATACAATTTTTTTAAAATTTTTTTGTTACATTCATCTTTGAAATCTTCTATACTAATTACTTGTTTTAGTTTTTCATAAGTTCTTTCTGGTTCGTTTATAAGTAAATAAATTACCATATTTTCTCTTTTTAATATTTCTGGCTTAACTTCGGCTTTTACTTCTGCATTTGAGTTTTCCATAGTAGCTACTTTTTTTTCTAGTTTTTTGCCACCTGTTGATTGTTTATACATTAATTTATTTACTTCTGCTATAATGGCTTCTTTGGAAATTTTGTATTCTTTTGATAATTTGTCTATGTATATTTCTCTTTCCATTTGATTTGTGATTTTTGCTAAAATTTTAGCCATTTCATTTAAAAATTTGATTTTATCGTTGGTGTTTTCTATATTAAGTTCTTTTAGTAGAATTTTAACTTTAAATTCTACTAAAGAAATTGCATTATCTACGCATTTTTGAAATCTTTCTGGGCCATATTTTATAACATATTCATCTGGGTCTTTTGCGCCTTCTATTTGTAAAACGCGAATGTCACAGCCTAAATTTTGTAAAATTTCCATTCCTCTTACAATGGCGGCTTGTCCTGCACCATCTGCATCATAACCTAAAATAACCTGCTGGCTATTTCTTCTAAGAAGTCTTCCTTGGGCTTCTGTCATTGCTGTGCCAAGTGATGCTACAACATTAGTAATTCCTCTTTGGTAAAGAGAAATTGCATCCATATAGCCTTCTACTATAATTATTCTTTTTGTGTCATATTTTTTGGCTACATTTAAGCCAAATAAGTTTCTGCCTTTACTGTATACAATGTTTTCTGGTGAATTTATATATTTAGGTTTGCTATCATCTAGCACTCTTCCGCCAAAGGCAATAACTCTTTCTCTAATGTCTTGAATAGGAAACATTAGTCTTTTTCTAAAGCTATCAACATAATGACCATCTTGCGTTTTTTTAATTAGGCTAGATGCTAACATTTCTTCTTCTGTAAAGCCTTTTTGCTTTAATAGCATATATAGTTCGTTATAATTGCCAGAATAGCCAATTAAAAAGGCTTTTAATGTTTTATTGTCTAGCTTTCTTTGTTTTATGTATTCCTGTGCTTTTTTAGATGTAGGCTTGTATAAATTTTCGTGGTAAAATTCGGCAGCTGCTTGATTAATTTGGTATACTTTTGATTTTAATTGCGCTGTTTTTTCATCTTCGTAATTATTTAAAGCGGGTAATTCTATATTAGCTCTATTTGCTAATAGTTCTAGAGTATCTTTAAAATCTAAGCCTTCTATTTTGCTAACAAAGTGTATAACATTTCCGCCTACTCCACACCCAAAGCAATGGAATATTTGCTTATCTGGTGAGACAGAAAAAGAAGGAGACTTTTCTTTATGAAATGGACATAAGCCGAAGAAATTTCTCCCACTTCTTTTTAATGTAATGTAAGTAGATATAACATCTACAATATCATTATTAGACCTAATTTCTTCAATTAACTCTTCACTATATCTTGCCAATTTATACTTACCTTTCTTTATACTATTATATTATTCGACATAAAGTGTATAAATCCTCTTATACAATATGACAAATAATATTGAATAATGTAAAAAGTACACTTTTAAATGTTAAGTTTTAACACTTTAGTGTACTTTAAATTGTTATTTTATATGTTTTATTTAAATATAAATTTATATGCTTACTTTGAGTTGATGTTTTATAGTAATTTATATATTCTTGTAAAACATTATGTATTTTAGAAATTTGTTTCATTAGTTGAATCATCAAATGGAATAAATTTATTTACTACGTTTGTGTTTAAGTCAATTTGATCATGTGGTGCTTTGTATTCATCAAATGATACGTTGATTTTGTTATCTATTAAGGCTTCTACTTCATCTTGTGTAGCATGTTCTGCTAAAACAAGTTCGCTTACTAAAATTTGCTTTGCGTTTGAAAGCATTTTCTTTTCGCCGGTAGATAAGCCTTTTTCTTTTTGTTTAAAACTTAAATTTCTAACAACATCGGCAACTTCATAGATGTTTCCGGTTTTCATTTTTTCCATATTATCTCTATATCTTTTGTTCCAATTTTGAGACATTTCTGTTTCATCTTCTCCCAAAATTGAAATTACTTTTTCAGCTTCTTCTTTACCTATTACGTTTCTAACGCCAATTTGTTCTGCTTTGTTTGTTGGAACCATAACTTTAACTTCACCGGGCATTTTTATAACATAATAAGCTTGGTTTTCTCCTAAAATGTTTTTTTCTTCTATACTATCAATTGTACCTGCTCCGTGCATTGGGTATACAATTTTATCTCCTACATTAAACATGTAAGTCCTCCTTCCTATATTTGTAAAACTATTATTACAGTTAGTTAAGAAAGGTTTTTAGGCTCTTCTTCAACCACAGTTCTATTATACTACAAAAAATGGCAAAAGTCAAAACTTTTACCATTTTTTTTCTTATTTATTTGTAGAGCCAAAGCCACCCTCTCTTGTGCCTTCTGCTACATCATTATCTACAACATAATATTTTTGAAAAATTGCTTGGCCTATGCATTCACCTTTTTTTATTTCTACTGGCTCTGATTTTATGTTATAAAATGCAAACATAATATGTCCATCATTATCTACGTTTCCATAGTAATCTGCATCTACAATGCCTATGCTATTAGCTAAAACTAAGCCTTTTTTCTTTGGGTTTGAACTTCTGTTGCATAGCATTAAGTATTCATCTTCTGGCATATATGCTTTTAAACCTGTTTTTATTAATGTTGGAGCCTGGCCTTTTTCAAATGCTGGAATAATGCAGTCTTCTGCTGCTTCTACATCATAACCTGCAGAATATTTTGTTTTACGAACTGGTAAATTAATGTTACTATTTTCAAATCCTTTTGCTACTTCAAAACCTCTTATTTTTTCCATTTTTTATCATTCCTTATCTTTATATTTAGTTTTGGTTTTAAAACCAGCTTTATTATATTATATATTTTGACAAAAGTCATCCTTTTTTCACATTTTTTTATGCAAAACATAAAATATTATTAAGTTATATTTTTTAATATAGTTATAATTCACAACCTTAAAATTATTCGCCACATCAATTGATATGTTTTTTCTTAGGCTAACGCACGAAAAAACATATATTAAGAAGTAAGTGCCTATTATAAATAACTGTGATTTGTAACAAAATACAATGGAGGACTAATATGATATCTACTTTAAATAAATTAAGTTTAAACACAACAGCTAAAATAGAAAGTTTAAATTGCACAGGTTCTATTCACAGAAGATTACTAGATTTAGGTTTGGTAAGGGGTACTAAAATAACGCCTGTTTTAATTAGCCCAAGTGGTGATCCTACTGCTTATGAAATTCGTGGAAGTGTTATTGCCCTAAGAGAAGAAGATAGCAAGTGTATAAAAATATTTATATAATGATTACACTTTTTTAATTAAAATTTTAATTAAAATTTCTTAATATAAAAAGCTAAGTCCTATGTCTAATAAACAAGCTATAGCGCATATACTTATGACTAAGAGGTGATGTTATGGGTCTTACTGCTGCTTCTACTGGTGCACAAGTAAATGAAAAAGATATTTTTGAAAAGGCTATTCGGATGTGATTACACTATTGCCATTGCTGGAAACCCTAATGTTGGAAAGTCTACAATTTTTAATGGTTTAACAGGAATGCATCAACATACTGGTAATTGGCCACGGAAAAACAGTTGCAAATGCAAGTGGAATTTGTAATTTTCAAGATAAAAAGTTCTTGTTAGTTGATATTCCTGGTACATATTCTTTAATGTCTCATTCAGAAGAAGAAGAAATTGCAAGAGATTATATTTGTTTTGGAAATCCAGATGCTACTGTTGTAATTGTTGATGCTACTTGCCTAGAAAGAAATTTAAATTTAGTTTATCAGGTTATGGAAATTACACCTAACATAGTGCTTTGCGTTAATTTGTTAGATGAGGCTAAAAGAAAAGGCATTCATATTAATTTTGAACTTTTGGAGGAAAAGCTTGGTATTCCAGTAGTTGGTACTATTGCAAGAAAAGAAAAAACACTAAAAAGGCTTATGCAAAAAGTTTATGATGTGGCAAACCGGCACTATAAAACCTAATCCTAAAATTGCACATTATTCAAATGTAATTGAAGAATGTTTAGCTATTTTAGAACCACTAGTTTTAGAAAATATTCCTGTTGAAAAGGCTTATTTGGCAAGATGGGTATGTTTAAAATTAATTGACGGCGATGAAAAAATATTATACTCTATTGATAAGAACTTAAAATATGCTTTTAGTAAAGATTCCGAGCTTTCACTAAAACTGATTCAGGTAAAAGCTAAACTTTCAAGTGAAAATATTAATGGTGTAGAGAATTTTAGAGATAAAATTGTATCTACTATTATTTTTTCTGCTGAAAGTTTGGCAAAAGAAGTATGTTCTTTTGATAATCAATCGTATAATGAACGTGATAGAAAAATTGATAAAATTTTAACATCTAAAAAATATGGTATTCCTATTATGATACTTTTTTTAGGAATAATTTTTTGGATTACAATAGTTGGTGCAAATTATCCTTCTAAGGCTTTATCCGTCCTATTTTCGTATTTAGGAGAAAAAATTTTATGGTGCTTAAATGCTATTCACTCTCCTTCATGGCTAACAAGTGTATTGGTTGATGGAATTTATACTACCCTTACCTGGGTTATTAGCGTAATGCTTCCACCAATGGCAATATTCTTTCCAATGTTTACTTTATTAGAAGACTTAGGGTATTTGCCTAGAATTTCTTTTAACTTAGATAAATATTTTAGAAAGGCTTGCACATCTGGCAAACAGGCATTAACTATGTGCATGGGGTTTGGCTGTAATGCAGCAGGTGTGGTTGGATGTAGAATTATAGATTCACCAAGGGAAAAGTTAATTGCAATACTTACAAATGCTTTTGTTCCTTGTAATGGCAGGTTTCCTTTTTTAATTACTATTAGTACAATTTTTATAGGCTCTGCTGTTGCTAGTGGCTTTTCCGCTTCTATTATTTCTACATTGGTAGTTTTAGCAGTAATTTTGCTTGGTATTTGCTTAACTTTACTTACTTCTAGATTTTTATCTAAAACTATTTTAAAAGGTGTTCCCTCTTCTTTTATGTTAGAGCTTCCACCTTATAGAAAGCCACAAATTGGAAAGATTTTGGTCCGTTCAATTTTCGATAGAACTTTATTTGTTTTAGGAAGAGCCATATCGGTTGCTGCACCTGCCGGACTTATTATTTGGCTTTTTGCAAATATTAATATTGGAAATATGAGTATTCTTACTTATATAGCAAATTTTTTAGATCCTTTTGCTAATTTAATGGGGTTAGATGGCTATATTTTAACTGCTTTTATTTTAGGTTTTCCTGCTAATGAAATTGTGCTTCCTATTATTTTAATGAGTTATATGCAAAAAGGAGTGCTAGTGGATTTAGAAGATACTTTTCAAATTTGCCAAATTTTAATTCAAAATGGTTGGACATTGCTTACTGCTATAAATGTAATGATATTTACTTTACTTCATTTTCCTTGCAGTACTACTTTAATGACAATAAAAAAGGAAGCGGGCTCATGGAAATGGGTTTTCATTTCATTTATGCTTCCTACTGTGTGTGGAATTGTGCTTTGTATGCTAACTACTGGCATTTGGAACTTAGTAAGTTTGGTTTTATAAACATTTTTTACTAATATGTCGAAAAATGTCTATAAGTTTTACAAACATTTGATTGACTTTTGTGTTTTATTTTTATATAATATTGTTTGAAAATGAGCAAAGCAGAGTGTGGCGTGTCGCTATTCCTTGAAAGGGGGCGATGCTTATGTTATTAGAACAAGTTTATTTATTATTTATATACATACTTTTCACTGAACTTGCTATGGTAACTGTTGTCGCTGTGGTCTTATTTGTAGCATTAGTTGTTACATTAAGAAAGCTAGACAGCAAAAAAAACACATCTCTGTCTGGTCAATAGAGATGTATTCTTAATTTTTTAAACAATTTATCTAATGGCACGCCACATTTCTGTGGTCGCTCATTTTCTATAATTATTATACGAAAAAGTATTTAAAAAGTCAAGTATTTTAATAGTAAATTATTTCAATTTAAATTTAATAACATATATCCTTTTATTTTTTATGCTTAAATATCTCTTAAATTATTATATTTGAAGTAAGTAAATACACCTACACCTAAAATTGTAATTATTACACATGCTATTCCTAAACCTACACCAGTGTTTGGAATTTTGCTTGGAGATGTTGTTGTATCTCCTTTATTTGAAGAACTATTATTTGAACTGCTACTTGATGAACCACTTCCAGATGAGCTACTTCCACTACCACTTCCAGGTTTTTCAGTTTCTGTAGGGTCTTCATTTTTGTCTTGCCCTGTGCTACTGCTTGGTTTTGATGTAGTTCCATTAGCATATACATTAGATGATACTAATTCAACTTTTAGTGTTGGGCAACTTAATGTTGCAGTGTTTCCTGCTGTATCTTTAATATTTCCACCTTTAAGTTCAACTGCTGTCATAATTCCTTTATCTGTACTTTTTATAGTATATGTATATGTGATTTTTTTGCCTTGTATTGTTCCATTTGTTAGTTCTATGTTTTTTCCACTTCCAAACTTTATTGTTAATGTTGGAGATGTGGTTCCTTCTATTTCTTCACTAAAGTTTACATTAATTGTTACTACTTTTCCTGTTGGAACTACATACATTTTACTATTTGAATCGTAGTAATTAAGTACACTTGTATGAGGTACTTGTATACTTTGTACTGTTGGAGGTGTAACATCGCTTCCTGAGCTTGCCTTATTCCAATTTGCTATATAGTCAAATTTTATTTTGTTTTCTTCTGCATATTCTTTTGATTTCATTCCATCGTTTCCATATATAGTTAGTTTTTTGCAACCTTCAAACACGTCATCCTCGATTGTTGCTACACTATCTGGAATTAATATTTTTTCCAAATTAGTACAGCCATAGAATGCTGAATAAACTCCAAAATTACCAGATTTTATTGTTGTTACAGAATCTGGAATTATTAAACTCTTTAGACTAGTACATTTGTTAAATAATAATTCATCTATAACACTTATTTTGTTTGAAAGTGTTACTGAAGTTAAGCCACTACATTTTGAAAAGGCTCCCCTTCCAATAGTAGTTACCGAATTTGGTACAACTATACTTTTTAATCCAGCACATCCAGAAAATGCATACGAACCTATTTCAACAACTGTATTTGGTATAGTTATATTTTTTAGTCCTGAACAACTATCAAATGCATTATCTCCTATTTCTATAAGATTATTTGGTAAATTTATAGAAGTTAAACCTGTGCACTCTGCTAATGCATATTCACCAATTAATGTTACAGTATTAGGTATTGTAATAGTTTTTAATCCTGTTAATTTTTCAAATGCATAATCAGGTATTTGTGTAATTGTATCTGGTATTGTTATTCCAGTTATTGATATACATTCTCTAAATGCTGAGCCAGTTCCTCCATACGACCCTTTTTTTAATGATGTTACCGGCTTACCATTTATGCTAGATGGTATATTAACTGTTCCACTTGCAGTTTTGGTATTACATTGTAAGTTTATGACATTATTTCCAGTACTATCTAGCTCATAACTCCACTCTATATTTTGTGCTGTGTCGTTATATGTTAATGTTTCTGCTTTTGAAATACTTGGTATTAATAAAATAGCAATTATTGATAATAAAATTATTAAATATTTTGCTTTTGTCATTTTTATTTCCCCTTTTCTTTTTGTGTATTTTGATGATTTATATTTTTACATCAAACTTACTATATCACTATTCCGTAAGGTTGTAAATATTTTTTATATTACTTTTTTGTTACAAAAATATTACAATTTTGTAATATTTTGTATTTTTTGTTAGGGATTAAAAAACAACATTTTTTTATTTTAATTTAATAACTGCAATTTCTGGTCTATTAAATAGCCTTATTCCAATAGGGTAGCTTCCTAAGCCACTTGATACAAATAAATAAGAATTATTTAATTTATATAAGCCTTTTACGCATTTTACATCTAAGTCATTTGTATCGCTTTTTATTTCAGGAAACCATATTCCCCTATTTATTACAGCACCTATAAGTGGTAGCCTTATTTCTCCGCCGTGTGTATCGCCACTTAAGGATAAATCCATTCCAAACTCTTCAAATTTTTCAAAGTTAGAAATATGTGCTAATAGTATGTTATACTCATTTTTGTTAATTTCAAATTCATTTTTTAAGTCAAAAGTTGGAGAATAATACTGATTTGTTATTCCATATAAGTTTAATTTTGTGTTATTTATAGTAATTGCTTCTTTTTTATAGTCTAAAACATTAACTCCATTTTGCTTTAGCATATCCATAAAGCCATTGCTGCTATCGTGTTCACCATTTACAAAATATACTTTATATTCTTTTGCAAGTTCTGTAAGAAGATTAAAAGCTACCTGCTTTCCCTTTTCGTCATTTGCTGTATGCATATCGCCTGTTGCACAAATTATATCTGGATTTTCTTTTTTTATTTTTTCAATTAAGTTTTTATTTTGTTTTCCAAATGAAGCTCCATGTAAATCTGATATTTGAAGTATTGTTACTTCATTTTCTATTTTATCACTTTCTATTGTTACATAAGTTGTTTTTATTGTGTAAGTATTTAGCCACCATATTAATATAATTAAAGCAATTGTAAATAGCATTATTAAAAATTTTCTTTTCATTTTTACCTCTTTATATATGTTTAAATTTTAAGAGCAAGTTTTATATTATCATAAGTATAATTTATTAACAATATTTTTAATAAAAACTTAATATTAATTGTTAGCTTAGGTCACAGCCTTTTGCAAGTAAGGCTTCGTCAAGTTCATTTACTCTTCTAAAAAGTGAAATAAATAGTTTTGATAATATTATTTTCATATTGCTTACATTTAGTTTTATATTTTTGGCTTTGCAGGCTTCTTTTATTTCTTTGCATTCTCTTTTTATAACTGGAATCATTGCTAAAGAAATTGATACTAATATTTCAATTTGTTTTACATCAATTTTAAAATATTTTAATGGAGTACATAATTTAGAAATTGTTTTTGCAAATTTGCCGTACAGTAGTAGTTTTGCTATAAATGAAGGTAATGTTGCATACAAGTAGTAGTTTTATTCCAACCCATATTGCATTTATGTAGTTATCTAAAATGCAGTTTATAATAACTGTAAAAAGTACAAATGGTAAAAAAATAGCAAGGTTTTTAACTACTGCTTTTATATTTATTTTTGCAAACAAAATAATTGCTATATTAATTGCAAAAGCTACTAATATAACAATATTATTTGGTATAAAAAATATACTTGTTGTATAGCATAAAAACGCTAAAAATTTAATTATTTCTTTCATTTCTTTTCTTTCTTTAATTCAATTTATTTATAAAATTACTTAACTTCCTTTATTATAAGTCGTTACTCTTTAATGTAGAAAATTCTTTATATAAATGCCTATTCTAAGTTGCATACTTTGTTTAAACTGTTAACTAATTGTTCTACGTTATAATCTTGTAATTCTATATTTATTCCTTTTTCTTTTAATTTTTCTATTATTTCAAGAATAGTTGGTATTTTTATTTCATATTTTTTTAATATATTTATTTTTTCTGCTAGTTCATTTTTATGAATTTCTGCTACTATTTGCCCATTTTCTAAAATTAGAGTTCTATCTGCTAGCAAAATTTCATCTGCTAAATTTGTAATACATATAATTGTGTATCCTTGGCTTTTTAAGTTTTTAATAATTTCATATATTTTTTCTTTTCCTGTGCTATCTATCATAGTGGTTGGTTCATCTAAAATAATATACTTTGGATTTTTTGCTAGTACTTCTGCTATCATTACTCTTTGTTTTTGCCCTAGTGATAATGTATATAAATCTTTTTGTATTGCTTCTAACATATCTACTTTTTGTAAGGATGTTTTTATTCGTTTTTCTATTTCTTCTTTTGATAAGTTTTGAAGTGAAAAAGCAATTTCATCATTAATATTACTAAAAATAATTTGGTTTTCTGGATTTTGAAATACAATTCCCACTTTGCTATTAAGTTCTTTTGCGTTTTTGTTTTTGGAAATTTCTATGTTATCTATAAGTATTTTGCCATTTTTTAGTTTTAGTATTCCTGATATTAGCTTTCCTATTGTAGATTTGCCTGATCCGTTTTTTCCAACAATTGCTAAAATTTCTCCTTCATTTATTTGGAAGTTTAAATTATTTAGTATCATTCCACTTTCTTTATATTTAAAAGAAACGTTTTCTATTTTAATCATGCTTACTCCTTGTATGTATACCTAGAATGTTTTTTAGTATAAATTATTTCTATAATATTTATTGTTTTTTAGTTTTCTTCGGTTTTTATATATTTATTAAATGGCTTTCTTAATACTCTTTCTAAGAAGAAAATTACAACAACGTGAATTGGTATCATTATAAGTTCTTTTACTACTCTTGCACTAAGTAGCACTATAAAGGCTTTTTGAGTTGTTATGCTACTCCATAAAGTGTTTAACCCCATATTTACTATAACTGCCACTAAAGTAGTAGCTATAACTAGTCTTAAAATGAACTGAGCATTTGTATATTCTTTTCCTTCTTTTTGATAAAGAATTATTCCATAAATAAATGCTGCAATTGCAGTGCTGATTGTATAACCAACAAAATATGGACCTGTTGGAAATAAATTTGCTCCAATAATATCTCCTAATACATTTAGTAAAATAGTCCATTTTGGTCCTAGCCATATTGCACATAACATAGTTGGCACAAAGCTAAAGCTGATTTTTACAATTGGTGTTTTTATAGATAAAAATCTAGATAGTACAATTAACATTGCTAATAATACTGCTGTTAATATAATTTTTTTATTTCTACGCATAATAACACATATCCTTTACTATTTATTACATTAATATTAGCTATTTTATCACATTTAATTATTTTTGTATATAAAATTTATATATTATTATATTTCATATATGCCCCTTTCCAAAATACTGAAAAGAGGCAAGAAGAATACTATTTTTGCTTAATGTAGGATAATAACCTAGAGATTTCTTGTATTTTACTATCTGCTAAGTTGTTAACTGCCCGGCTTAGATTTTGAGCTTCCTCTCGCTTTTTAGCATTTTCACTACGTTCATTTGAAATTGCTTCCAAAGAACTTTCCTTCTGCCTACCTAATTCGCGAATGGTTTCCTCAAGTTCATCTCTTAGTGCCTTAATTTTTTCCTCGCAGGTTCTTCTGGCAGATTCACAGTTTTCTGAATATGCAGTTGTAACATCTCTTTCTCTTGCCATAAGGCGTTCATCTTCGTCAGTTGTTTCCTTAACAGCAGTTTCTGTTTGAGCAGAAATGGTCTCTTTTAAACTGCTAATTGCAGAAATCCGACTTTTTCCGTCTTGTGCAAGTACATCTGGATTTTTGCCTGCCACTTGCTTAAGCATTCGGCAAACATTTTCAGGTGAAGGGTCTGTTCCTACAAAAGGAAGACAATCCTCAACCTTGAAAATTGTGTCTTCTTCTGAAGACGTGACTTGGGAAAGTGCTTCATCTAGCAGACTTTGTGCCATACTTTCGGCATCGCCATCTACTGTGCAAGCTTCAACTTGCTCAGGCGATAGTGCAGGTACAGCAGGAGCCTCATCAGGTTTTTCTGCAGAAGGGTCCTTGGCAGAAGGCTCGAAGAATGTATCAACAATTCTTCCAAAGCGGTCTTTCCAACTCATAATTGTATTCTCCTTTCAAATTAAATATCCCAATAGGGAAATCACGTAATATTATATATTAAATTGCCAGCATTGTCAACATAATATAGAATGTGTTCGGCATATTTATTTTGCATTAATTGCTTGACTTTTAGCTAAAATTGGAGTATTCTATGTTTGTAAAAAATTGATTGAAAAGGAGATAAATATTATGGATTTAAAAGGTTCAAAAACAGAAGCTAATTTAAGAGCTGCTTTTTCTGGCGAATCAGAGGCTAGAAATAAATACACATATTTTGCAAGTGTGGCTAAAAAAGAAGGATATGAGCAAATTGCTGCAATATTTTTAGAAACAGCTGAAAATGAAAAAGAGCACGCAAAATTACATTTTAAATATTTACAAGGAATTGGTGATACTAAATCAAACTTAGCAGATGCTGCAGCTGGTGAAAATTATGAATGGACCACAATGTATGAAGAATTTGCAAAAACTGCTGAAGAGGAAGGCTTTTTAGATATTGCTGCTACTTTCAGAGGAATTGGCGAAGTTGAAAAACATCATGAAGAAAGATATAGAAAATTATTAGATAATTTAGGAAATGGTGAAGTTTTCAAAAAAGGAAGCATTACTGTTTGGAAATGTAGAAACTGCGGACATATTCACGTTGGTCTTGAAGCACCTGCTGTTTGCCCAGTTTGTAAACATCCACAAGCTTATTTTGAAGTAAATTGCGAAAATTATTAAAATAAAGAGTGCTTATAAATGTTTAAATAAAAATAGAGAACTTTTTACTATATAAGTAGTAAATGTTCTCTGTTTTTTAGTTTAGCAGTTTTCCTATTAAGTCATAGTCCTTAACTTGTGTGATTTTGCATAATACAAATCTTCCCTCTTTTAAGCTTTTTGTATTTTCAATATATATAACTCCATCAATTTCAGGTGTATCCATATAACTTCTTCCAACATAGTACTTTTTATTTTTAGTTATTCCCTCTATTACTACTTCAAAAGTTTTTCCAATGTTCTTTTCTAAGTTTTCATAAGATATTTGTTGTTGCAAGCTCATAATTTTATTGTACCTACTTTTTTTAGTAGAAGGATGAATTTGATCTTTCATATTATATGCAGGTGTTCCCTCTTCTTTTGAATAAGAAAATGCACCTAGTTTATCAAACTTTGCCTCTTGTAAAAAGTTATATAATTCATCAAAGTCTTCTTTTGTTTCACCCGGAAAGCCAACCATTACTGTAGTTCTTAAAATAACATCTGGAATTTCTTTTCTTAGTTTTGCAATTAGTTTTTTAATGCTTTCGCCATTGCTTTGCCTATTCATTCTTTTTAAAACATTATTTGAAATATGCTGAATTGGGATATCAAAATAATGGCATATTTTTGGATTTTGCTTCATAACTTCAATAAGCTCATTTGTAATTGTTTCTGGATATGCATATAAAAATCTAATCCATTTTATTTTTTCTAATTTGCAAAGTTCGGTTAACAAATTTGCAAGCATTGGCTTTTTATAAATATCTAGTCCATATTTTGTAGTATCTTGTGCTGTTAAAATTATTTCTTCATATCCTTCTTCTGCTAGCTGTTTAGCTTCTTGTATAATACTTTCCATTGTTCTACTTTTTAATGGACCACGTATATATGGAATTGCACAATATGTGCATCTATTGCTACAGCCATCTGCTATTTTTATGTAAGCATAGTTACTTCCTGTTGTAATTACACGATTTGTATATTCGTCAAAAGTTTGATTTTTTATTTTAGTTTTATTATTTTCTGTAGTTTTAGATAAATTATCGCTTTTAGTATAAAGTTGATTGCTTTTAGCTACATTATTAGCTTGCTTATTTTTCATTAAAGCATCAGATTGGCTGTTTTTTAATAAGTTATTAATTTGCTCCCATAATGTATTATAACTGCTATATTTAATGTATAAATCAACTTCTGGAATTTCCTTTTCTAATTCACTTTTATATCTTTCTACTAAGCACCCCATTGCAATTAAATATTTGCAGTTTTGCTTTTTGTATTCTGCCATTTCTAAAATAGTATTAATTGCCTCTTCCTTTGCCTTTTCTATAAATCCACATGTGTTAACTACAATAACTTCTGCCTGATTTGGATTATTTACAATTTCAAAACCGTGTTCTTTAAATAAAGCTATTGTTTTTTCTGTATCTACTAAATTTTTATTACATCCTAGTGATATAAATCCTACTTTCATTATTTCTACCTGCCTACTCTTTTAACTTTTTATTTCTACCTGCTTTTTTACTTCTTTTATTTCTACCTGCTTACTTTTTTATTCTTACCTGCCTATTACTTCTTTTAATAATTTTAGTCCATCTAATAATTTATTATATGTTTTTTTATCTACAATACTTGTATTTCCACCTGCATATTCTTTAGCTACACCCTTCATATCTATTAATTCATAGCGATTTTCAGCTTTTTCACCATTATCTAATACATAAATTGGAGTATAATCAACTTTGCTAAGTACTACTTTGCCATCTTCTCCCCTTTTTCTAAGCTCTATATTAAGCACTAATTCTACTTTTGAAGCTTCGTAATTAATAGAAGAAATATAATTTCCTAAAGAATATGCCACAAAGGCATTTCCATCATTTGTTTCTCTTATTTCCATTGGCTGAATTACTGCAGGGTGATTTCCTAAAATTACATTTGCACCATTTTCAACTAAAAAATTTGCTACATTTTCTTGAGCTTTGCTAGGTACAGTTTCATAGTCATCTCCCCAATGCATAATTACAAAAATATAATCTGCATTTTCTTTAGCATAGTTTAAGTCCTCTTTTGCAACTTTTTCGCTAAATATGCTAACACTTTCTAAGTCTTTTTTACTCTTTGAAGATTCATTTTCTACTCCATAAGTATATGATAAAAACGCTATTTTTGCATCTTTAACCTTTTGAATATTAACAGTTTCTTTTTCTAATCTATCTCCAACTGTTTCAAAACCTATTTCTTTTAAATATTCTTTTGTTTGCTTTAAGCCACTTGCTCCATAGTCTAAACTATGATTTGTACTAATACTTACTAAATTAATTCCAGAATTTTTTACTGCCAATCCAAACTCTTTTGGACTATTTCTATTGCCATAGCCAGAATACGGATTATTGGTAAAGTTAGTTTCCATTGTTCCTAAAACAATATCACTTTTTTTAATATAACTAGTGATGTTTTGAAACATATAATCAAATGTATAAATATCGTTTTTTTGATGAGCATCTTCTAGCATTTCTGTTCCGCATAGAATATCTCCTACTGCTGAAATGCGTATAATGCTATCTGGTTTATTATTTTTGCTAGTTTCTATATTTCTTTCGGTTTCAATAAAAATTTCTTCAATTTGCTTATCTAGCTCTTCGCGTTGCCTTGCAAGCACTTCTATATCTTGCTGGTTGCGATAGCGAATAATACTTACACAAGCAAGTATTATAAGTGTTAAAACTATTACTAAAATTATAAAGGTTTTAAAACTAATATAATCGGTTATTTTTATTCTACCGCTTCTTTTATTTCTTCTATTTCTTGCCATTTGTATCACCTATTAATAATTTATCATATTTTTTTTTATAAGTAAACAGGTGGGTTTGTTTTTGCAAAAAAATTGTTGTAAAAACTAATTCTTAATTTAAACTAGTCACTCAATTACGTTTAGAGTAATTTTGTGATAAAATAATTTGAAGTGATAAATAAGTGATAATTTTCACTGTAAATTGTTTCCATTTTTATGTACTAATAAAGGGGGTATTTTTTTATGGCAAATAAAACTAATTTTTTTGTAAATGGAAAAAGATATTATAGAATTACCAAAACAATTGGAAGAAAATCTGATGGCTCGCCCATTCGAAAATCTTTTTATGGCTATGGTATTAAAGAAGCTAAGCAAAAAGCGGATAAATATATGAATAATTTAAAATCTGGTTTAATAATAAATAATGGCAAAATTTTGACAATTAATATTTTACTACCTAAATGGTTATTTCAAGTAAAAAAAATCGAACTGAAGCCATCCTCGTTTGATTCTTACGAAAGTATATATAGGAACTATGTTAAAAACAATTTAATATCTGATTTACCAATAAATGAAATTAAAAGTTTAAAAATACAAGAATATTACAATGAGCTTATAAAAAAAGGAACCACAATTAGTAATATAAAGAAAATACACAAGCTTTTAAGGCAGTTTTTTCGCTATGCTGACAGAGAAGGTTATGTTATAAAAAATCCTTGTGCAAATGTAACTTTACCCAAAAACAAAAAAGATAATGCACAAATGATTATGCAAAATAAAAAGGCTAATTTTTCGTATTTTAATGAAGAAGAAATTAAGGTTTTAAAAGAAGCTTTTAAAAATAACAGATATGAAAAAGTAGTTATTTTTGCACTAGGTACAGGTATGAGGCAAGGAGAAATATTGGGGCTTCAATGGAGTGATATTGATTTTGAAAATAGAGAGATTCATGTTTTGCATAACCTTAACACTTCAGTAGATATTTTAGAAAATGGCGAAAGATTTTACCAAACTTTGCTTCAAGAACCTAAAACAGAAAACTCAATTAGGATAATACCTATGTCTAATTCTATATACAATTTACTTAAAGGCCTCCCCCACATTTCTGATTTTGTATTTTGCCGAAAAGATGGCAGATATATTGATGCTAAACATTTGCAAAGGGTTTGGAGAAGAGTTTTAATAAGTAAAAATATTACTTACAGAAAGTTTCATGATTTAAGGCATACGTTTGCAACTATGCTTTTAACTCATGGTGCAGATTTGATTACGGTTAAGGAATTGCTTGGTCACAGTAGTGTAAAAATTACTGAAATTTACCTTGATGCTTTGCCTAAAACTAAGAAGGAAATTATACATAAAATAGATTTTTTATTAAAGTGATATGTGATAAAAATAGATTTTATATTAAAGTAATACGTGATAAAAATAGATTCTTTGCTAAAGTGATATGTGATAAATAAGTGATAAAAATAGAAGATTTTTGAATTATTGATTTTTAAAATCTTCTATTTTGGCGGTAGTTACTGGGCTCTATGTTTTTATTTTATTACCATCTTATGTTTACCGCCAGAACAAGATGTTCCAGCTACTTATGACTACACTCTTACAGTTAACGGAGACAATAAAATAACAAATTTAAATGATAAAGCTTTAACAGTTGAATTAAAATTAAAAGAAGCTGTAACACAAAATAAATCATTAAAATTAGTTGTATTTGATGAAAATGGAGCAAAATTAACTGAACAAGGATATGGTGCATTTAGTGGTGGTGTAACAGATAGTCCACTTATTACAGGTACTCCAGCAAGTCCTACAGCACTTACAAAAGGAATGGTTGCAGGAAAAATAATTACAATATCAACAACAATGAATGCAGCAAATGTTCCAAATGGAAAATTATATTTCAGACTATATGCGTCAGATGATACAAAACTTGAAAACCCATTAGCAGAACAAGAAGTAGTAAAAAATACTGTACCTCCAAAAATGGCAAAAGTAACAGCAGAACGTGATGGTATACACAGAGCTACATTTAAAGGTGTAAGATATGGAGAAAGCGATATACAAACCGTTTACTATTGTGCTGTTGAAGCAGGAAAGGCTATTCCTGAGTGGAATGCTGAAGAAAAAACTTTCGGAAAAGCAGGTAATTATACACCAGTAACAAGAAGAATTAACGTAAATGGAAGTGATACAGTTCAAACAACTATTGAAGGATTAGATGACAATAAAGCATACAATATATACTATGTATTAGAAAATGCACATGGTAGCCAAACTAAATGGTCTATTCCTTTAGCAATTGCTGAAGATATAGAAGTACCACAAGTAGAAGAAGTACAAGGAGAAATAAAATTCTCAACAGCTACTAAAAAATTCTCATGGGCTTCATCAAGTGGATATCAATATATTGTAACATTATATAAAGATGGAGCTGTATACAATGAAGAAAGAAAAGAAGCTACAGCTACAACAGTGGATTATGAATTAAAAAATCCAAATGGTGGTGAATTAGAAGCAGGAAAATACTATATTGAAGTAGTAAGAATAGGAAATCCTGTACACGCTTCTTCTCCTACATTAAATTCATCAGTAGTTGCATCTTCTGAAGTAACAGTTAAGGCAGTTAGCAAAGTAACAGATTTAAAATATACAGTAGATGAAACAACAGGAAATCCAAAATTAGCATGGAAAGAAAATGATGAAAACTGTGGTGGATATACATTAAATCTATATGTTCAAGATCCACAAACTGGAGTTACAGCAATTAACCCTACTACTATAGGTACAACAACAAAAGCATCTGATACTTCAATCTATTTCTCAGCAACAAAAAACCCAACTTATACATTTGGTGGTAGTTGGAGTGTAGTTTCAAACACAAGTCCTAATTATGTTAGCACTCTATGGCGTAACAAAGACTATAAAGTAGAAGTTATAGCAAATGTAGGAACTATAGAAGAACAAGAAGAAAATACAATTTATGTAGCATCCAAACCAACAACATTAGAATTTTATGCACCATATAGAGAAGCAAAAGTTGTAAGTACAACAGATAGCACAATGAAATTCGAATTAGATTCTACAACTCATAATACTTATTATTATGATGCTGGTAAAGTTGGATATGGTAGAAAAGAAGCTGATTATCAATATTCAATGAGAGTATATGATAATGACGGAAAATATATTGAAACAAAACCAGTAAAAATAGAATATACTTATAAAGATGCTGCTAAAACTGTAATAGACAAAACATACTTTACAGTAGAAGGTTTAGGAGCAAATACAGCTTACCAATTTAGATTAGTTGCAAAATGTGGAGACTTCGAAGGCTGGAGCGAATTTATTGGAGATGCTAAAACTCTACCAAGAATATATGGTTTAACAGTTGTTGGAACTGAAGAAGAATGTACAGCTAAATCAAGAACAATTTATTTAGGTCATATTATTGATACTAATGTAGTTACAATAGAAGGTACACCATATTCAGTAGGTAATGTTGCTGTAGGAATTGCAAGAGATAAATTTACGGAATTATTAGGATTTCTTCAAAATTTGCAGGTAGGAGATACAATATCAATAAATGCAAATAATATTGCTATTGGATTAAATCCAGATAGCAGTAATGATACATCTGCATTATTACAAGTTCCTTTCGTAAAAGGCAAAAATGTAACAATAGCAGCAAGTGCAGAACATGAAAGAAAATTAGTTACAACAGCAGTAAATGCACCAGCAGAAGTACATCTAAAAGGAAATAAAGCACAATATGATATAAGTGGCTTAGTATTAGCAAAAGAAGGAAAAATCACATTAGAAGATACAGTATATGTTAAAACAGCTGCAAATCCAGCAAACGATTTCACAGTAGTAAAAGGAGCAGATGTTACAATTAATGATATTGGAATGAGCACATCATTAGATACTATAGTTAAAGTAAAAGATGAAGCAAAAACAACGACATTAGTAGTTGTTGCAAATAATGCAGCAAATAACTTAGTATTTGAAAGCAGAAATGATAAAGTAGATGCTTCTCAAATTAAAGATTTAACTATTAAGTTTGTATCAGCTGATAGTGAAAAAGCAGTACAACAAGGAACAATTGTTATAAAAGGAAATGTAGCAAAGAGCAAAGTATCTGTAACACAAGAAAATGTAGAAGTTGGAAGTAACATTACAGTTACAGTTGAAAAAGGTGAAGTTGATGTATATGGAGCAAAAGCAACAGGAACAGCAGTAACATTATCTCCAAAAGATGGTGAAGCTACAACAATAACTGTATCAACAGCAACACCAGCACCAACAGTATTAAGAGGAACATCATTAGTAATTGCAAATTATGCATCAGCAGATGCTCTAAAAGATGCAATGGAAGGCGATGTTTCATTTGGATACTACCCAACTGAAGAAGATTTAACAGCAGTAAATAACTGGTTAAGTTCATTCGGTATTAATGGTAAAAGAGCTATCGTATCAATTGACAAAGCAGATCTTTCTAAAGTAACAATAACATATAGTGGTACAGAAACTTTACAAGTTAATGGACTTAAATAATTATTAATATAAAAATTCCAGCAATAATTTTCCTTGCTGGAGTTTTTATTAATTTTAGAGAAAATCAGTGACTATAATTAATCACTGATTTTATAAAAAATCTCTTAAGTGACTTTTTATTATCTATAGTCACTCAAGAGAATAATTAATTAAGGCTTTAATGATGTAATTGGAATAATATATATACCAGTATCTGGATCTTTTACTATAGCTTCATAATGTCCAACAATTATGCACATAAACTTCGGTTTTTTCTTAGCATTATTGTAAAAAGTAGATAGACTTTTTTTAGCATCTTCAATTCCTTTTGAAGTTAATTTTATCTCTACAGCACCATATTCTCCGTCTTTAAATTCTAATATACTATCTACTTCATCTCCAGAAGCATTATCCCTAAAATGATACAATTTTCCATCTAAAAAATCCATATATATTCTTAAATCTCTTTCAACTAATGCTTCGAATAACAACCCAAAAGTTTCATGATCTAAAAGTAATTTTTGAACAGTTAAATCTAAGCATGCACATGCAAGAGAAGGATCTGTAAAATGTCTTTTAGAAACTTTTCCTACTCTATTTGATGAACGATAGTTTAAACTGAATGCATCTTGATTTTCGATTAAGTGTAATCTATTAAGAACATCTATATAATCCATTATTGTTGTCCTGCTTTTAACTAGTTCATCATCGTTCTCATATTCTTCAATATCTTTTACAATAGTTTTATTTCCTACTAGTGTACTCTCATTTCTGGCTAAAGATCGAAGAATCATCATCATCTTATTTTTATCTCTTTGCTTTCCATTTTCTTCATTTATGTCTTTGTTCAACAATGATTCTATATAACTTTTAGGAATTAAATCTATATCTTCAATATTTTTATTGCAATTTGCAGGCCATCCACCTCTTACGATATATTGTGCTAATTCTATAAGTTCTACTTTTCTAATGTATCCACATTTAACTGTGGAATTTAGCATATCAATAATAGAAACGTCCCCTGTAGAGTCTCCAGATTCATATAAACTCATAGTATTCATTTTAAGTCTAGCAATTCTACCAGCACCAGAGTGAAAAACATTCTTAGCATCTTCTTTATTTAATGAGGTAGAACCTGTTAATATAAATTTTCCTGGTTCATTAGTTTCATCACATTCATGCCTTACAGAATCCCAAATTTCTGGAACAAGTTGCCATTCATCTATAAGTTGAGGTCTTAGCTTATTGAAAATATATTTTGGATCAGTTTCTGCTAAATTTCTAATTTCTTTTTCTGTAACATATGCTACGCTTTCAGAATGATTTAAAGATGTCCATGTTTTGCCACACCATTTTGGACCTTCTATGCATAAAGCACCAAAAACTTTTATATATCTATCAATTTTTTTGTCTATTAATCTTTCTCTATAATTTTCTTTGGTTAAAGCCATTTTTATCACCTCCTACTATTAGAATAATATATAATTGAACATTTGTCAATAATATTAATGAACATTTGACAGCAAATTTGGTGAACATTTAACAAAAAGTAATTAAAATTTATATATAATTTTATAAAATTATTATACGCATTATTTAATATAAAATTCATCAAGTCCATTAATATCAAACAAAACACGGATTAATATTGGAATAATTTTCCTTGTATCAGAACAAGAATGAAAGTCAACAAAAAATACACGGGTTATAAAAAGAGACACAGAAAAACATTTCTATGTCTCTTTGGACACCCTTTTTTCTAAACTCTACTTTTTGGGGTATAGTTCATTCAAGGACACCCTCTTTTTTATTAGATATATTATTTATTCTTCCTCTAACTCTGTTACTAAATTAAAGCTACCATAAACATCTACAGAACCTTTTCCAGGAATAATTAAAGTAAAGTCTCTTTCTTCCTTAGTTACATCATCATCTTTTACTTCAGTATCATCACCACTGTTCCATTCAAATGGATAAGCAGTATAATTGTACTCTCCTTCTTTTTTAGTTATTCCCATTGAACCATTTTCATTATTAACACTATAAATTATACCGTCATAATCAAGGTCAACTTTTTGATCTGCATCTTCTCCGTACTTTACGCCCTGTAACTTCAAACCATAAGCAATATTATATTTTTTTGCTTTATAGGTAATTTCTTCTGATTCTTCATCCCACTCTACTTTAGCATTTTCAGAATTACCACCACAAATTCCAGCACTAACGACAGCTAAATCGTCATACTCTATATCATTATCATCTGCAACAAGGACTGTAAATGAATAGTTACCAAATTCAACTATAGCTTCAAAACCATCTGTTGCAGACATAAGCCAAGGTAGAGCAACTTTTAAGTGATGAGTTTCTTCATCTATTTTCCATACCGTAACATTAATGAATTTGTTATTACCAATACTTAAACTACATTTTCCACTGTTTAATTCTTCAACTTTTCTAAAATAATTAACATAACCTAATGTTAGAAATTCGACATTTTCCATACTTTCTTCAGTGAAGTATCCACCTAAGTCTATATAACAACCTTCTTTTAAAATAGATTTATCTGCATTATAATATTTTGCCATTTGGGCTTGACTAGTAGCAACTTCTTTAGTTACATCAACATCTTCAAAATAAACTTCACCATTACCAGTTACAGGACAATTTAATTTTCCCTTAGCTGATACAATAACCTGTCCGTTATTTTCTATTTTCGCTGTACTTGCTTCTCTTGCTGATAACATAGCAATTACTGCTGGACTCATATTTACTTCATTATTAATTGTTAAAGTTTGATCATTATCTACTGTTAATACAGATGTATTTCCTATAGTTAATGCATCGTTTAGAGTAGCATCTTCATTTAAAACAACATTTTCTGCACCAGCTCTAAAAGCCTTTAGTAAATTTTTTCCATTTACTGAATCATCTTTATTTGCTAATATAACGGTTCCTTCACCTTCAATTTTAAAATTAGTATCTGGTAATTCTCCTGTTACTTTTAATGATGCACTTTCGTTTATTGTAATTGTTTTATTTTCAGCTATTGTTAAGTTTCCTGAAATTTCTAATTGCATTCCTTCTTCAATAACCAAATCTTCTTTTACTTCTACATTGTTAGCTTGAACAGATAATGTTCCATCCTCATTTACTGTTACTTTTATATCTCCGTTCAAAGTCCAATTTGTTGCTAATTAGGTCTTTAACATGATTTTTTAAAGCTATTTCAGCTCTAGTATATATTTCATCAAATATACTAGGATTGCTATTATATGCATTCATATCAACAGCTTCTACTTGTGCTACATAAAGGTCTTTTAATTCTGGATATTTAACTTTTCCTTTTTCATCATTCATTAAAGTATCTAATTTACCATTTGTAGTTGTTCTTGCTGTTTCCATTGCTGTTAAATCTTGTTTTATAGCTTTTACAATTATACCTCTAGCTGTTGTAACTCCACCATTAAATTTTTCGTTTCCGCCATCTTTTTGTAATTCAACAGCAACTACATCTTCTGCATTTTTAATCATATTAAATGCTTTTTCAAATTGGCTATTAATATATGCATCTTTTATTAATTTTTCATAACTTAATTTACCACCAGCTTTTTCAGTATCTGTATAAGCTAATAGATATTTATCTATTTCAGGATTTCCTTCACTATTTACATAATATTTTGTTCCAATGCCACTTTTTAACCAATCAATAGCATCTACTTTAGCCTTTACAATTGGTAATCCTAATGCTCTAATATCTCTTATTAAGTTAGATTTTGCAGTATCAATGCTCTTTAATGTTGCAATTTCACTTGAAATTGCTGTTTTTGCAACTGCTATTCTATTTAATGTTGCTGTATCTTTTGCAGTTGTTGCTATTTCTTCATATATTGCTATTTCTTTTAATGCATTTTCTCTTGCTTTTGCTACTTCTGCTTGCATTGATGTATTATCTAATTTTAATTGTTTATCAATTAAGCTTCTGTATTTTTCTACTTTTGTGTTAACATCTGCTACTGAATAAGCATCTTTTATTTTGCTTATTGCTTCTGATGCAAGTTTCTTAACTTCTTCGCTATATTGGCTATATTGACTATTTTCTTCTTCTATAAATACAAGAAATTCTTTTCTTGCTTCTAGTTTTGCACTTGCAAGTTCGTTATTTTTGATTTTTTCTGTAATTTTTTTCATTGTACTTCTTTCAATAGATTTTATAGCATCTACTGTTGTTGCTTTTTCTAGGCTTTCAACAGCTGTAACAACATCGTTAGTAATACCAGCATCATTTAATTCTTTATATTCTTCTAATGCTTCTTTTACTGCTTTTCTTGTTTCTGTAACTTGATATGCATCAAATTTTGGAGAATATTGTTTTATACCATTTCTAAATAGGCTCATTGCTGTATTTACTTCTCCATCAGTATCTACACTAGCTATTTTTGCTTTTACTGCAGCTACTTCAGTTTTAATATATTCTAATGCTTCTCCTGTTAAGCCATATTTTTCAGCATTTGCTTCATATATTTCTAATTCTTCTAATGCTTCTTCATATGCTTGTAAGTATGCTTCTTGATCTTCTCTCATTTTGTCTTTTATTTTATCAATTTCTTCATCAATAGCATCAACATATGATTGTAAGTCAGTATTAACTTTTTTATATGATTTAGTAGGATCTTTTGTGTCTATAGCACTGTCCTGTAGTAATCCATTTGCTGTTGTTTGTAAAAGTGCTATTTTTTCATCTGCTAATTGTTTTACTGTTTTATTAGACACACCTATTAATTTTTCTTCAGCATATGCTCCTGTTTTATATGCTTCTAATTGTTTTACACCTTCTGCTAGTGCATTTGTTACTAATTTCTTAGCAACTAATGTTTTTGCATTTGAATATTTTTCTACAACTTCACTTTCAAAAGCTTCAACAACTTTATCTACTCTTCCTTCTTCATCAGCAGCCATTATTTCTTCTCTAGCTAATTTTAATGCATCTTCGATTGCTGTTTTAACATTTGAATCTTGTATTGCATCTAAAGCTGATTCATATGCATCTAATACAGTTAATGCATTTTTTTGAGCTGTTAAGAAATCTTCTTGATCTTCAAATTTTGTTTTCAAGTCTTCATATGTATCAGCATTTAATAATTCTTTGAAAGCATCTAATTCGGCTCTTACATCTTTAGCTGTTTTTGCACTTGCAATATTTTTAAGTGCTTCATTAATATGTGGATTAAGTTCACTTGACAATCCTTCTTCTGCTGCTAATTCTTTATATCTATTGAATATTTCTGTAACTAATTTTTGTTCTTGCTCTCTTTTTGTTTTCTCATTTGTTGCTATTTTTTCTAATTGTGCTACTTTAGTTACATTTGCAACAGAAACTCTAGTTTTATCTAATATTTCTTTTACCATATCATCATATAATGTTTTAGCTTGTGCTTCTGTGCTTGCAGCATTAATATTAGAAATAGCTTCTTCTATTTCTTCTTCTAGTCTTTTATAATCATTTTCACTTAGCTTACCTTCTTGGAATAATGCTCTTAATGCTATATCATAATCTTTTAATGTGCTTACTAATTCAGTAGTTGGAACATCTTGTTCTGATACTTGGAAACTTATTCCAATGTCAATTCACATTTTGCCTTATATTAATGGACTTGATA
>CANQCT010000015.1 GCA_947589835.1 uncultured Clostridia bacterium | reverse complement strand
AATTTATAACTTTTTCAAAATTTTCAACATTTTGTATTTCATCAAAAAATAAATAATATAATTTATCATCATTAATTCTATCTATCACATATTGATTTAATTTTTTATAATCTGATAGTTCTTCAAATTCAATAAATTCAAAATTTACATATATAATATGACTTTCATCAATATTTCTTTCTTTTAATTCTTGAATAATCTGCTCTAATATAACAGACTTACCACATCTACGAATTCCTACTAAAATTTTAATTAAATCGCTGTCATAAAAATCTCTAATTTTTTCTAAATATATTTCTCTTTTTAACATATTTATCACCTATATTTATTATAGATAATATTTTAAATTTTGTCAAGTTATTTTTGTATATAAAAACAGCTTTTAATTTTAAAATTTATTTTTTTTATAAGATAATAAATTTTAATTGCTCATATTTTTAATAAAATATATGAAAAAAATTAAAATTATTCCTATAATAAAACATACTATTGCTTTAGTTTTTGAATTATTATCTCCTTCTATATAAGATTCATAACAATTATTAGGATTATAATATATAGTTACAGTTTGTCCAATTTCATATTTGGGATTAATTGTCCCAATATTAGTTTGCCTAGCACATTTTGTAGTTCCAACTGTATATTCGCATAACGCATACCAATGAAGTAAAATCCCATTACAAAAAAAGTTCCAGTTATAATTCCTACAAATATAAAAAACAAAATATTAGCTAACGATATATCCATTTTTCACCTTCTATACAAAAAAAACGCTATCCTGGTTCGGATAGCGATGCTTTGGTGAGCCAGAAGGGATTCGAACCCCCGACCCCAGGCTTAGAAGGCCTGTGCTCTATCCAACTGAGCTACTGACCCATAATGAATGTTGCATTCATCAAACGCATATATTATGATAACACTTTTTTTTGCACTTGTCAATTACATTATTTTAAAAACTTATGAAAATTGATAAATTTTAATTTTTATGTATATCAGTCAACTTTCGACAAATTTATTGTTAATTTTATGTTATATTACATATATGTTACATAAATATTTTTTTTGTATTACAAATCTACAAAAACGTTTATTTATGTACCCTTTATTTATATAATACTTATGGACATCTAGGGATATTTAGGAAAGGAGATTTACTTAATATGAATTATTCATTAACTAATCCACAAAATTCAATATGGCTTACTGAAAAATTTTACACAAATACTTCTGTTAATAATATATGCGGATATTTATACATTTCTGAAACCGTTGACTTTGGCGTTTTAAAACAATCTATTAACGAAGTTGTTAAAACAAATGATGCAATGAGATTAATGTTAAAAGAAGACAATAACACTTGTGTTCAATATGTTAGTGAATACAAGCAATTTGATATGAATATTACAAAACTATCTTCAAAAGATGATATAGAGAAGAAAACTTTCGAGGTTGCAAATATTCCTTTTGAAATAATTAATAATTTATTATTTAAATTTGAATTATTTGAATTGCCTGATGGTACAGGTGGTTTTGTTATAAATGTTCACCATATTATTGGAGATTCTTGGTCTTTAGGTTTAACTGTAAAAGAAATTATGAATACATATTCTAAACTTCTTGAAGGTAACTATGAAAGTAAAGAATTTCCATCATATATAAATTATATAGAATCTGAAAAAGACTACATAGATAGTGATAAATTTTATAAAGATAAAGCATACTGGAATGATGCTTTTCAAACTGTCCCTGAAATTGCGTCTATTCCTTCTTCTAAAAAAGTAGCTTCTAACACAATTTCTTGTGCAGGTAATAGACAAAAATTTATTGTTCCTGAAAAAGAATTAACACAAATTAAAAATTTTTGCGTGAAAAATCAAATATCTATATATAACTTTTTTATGGCTACTTATTCTTTATATATTGGAAAAGTAAGTAATTTAGACGATTTTGTAATTGGTACACCTATTTTAAATAGAACTAATTTTGAACAAAAACATACTTTGGGTATGTTTATTAGCACTGTTCCTCTGAGAATTAATTTAAATCAAGAATTATCTTTTGTGAATTTTTCTAAAAAAATTGCAACAGATACAATGTCTATTTTTAGGCATCAGAAGTACCCTTATCAACTTCTTTTAGAAGATTTAAGAAAAAAAGATTCTTCTATTCCTAATTTATATAATACTGTTCTTTCTTACCAAATAACTAAAACAGTAGAAGAAAGTAATATTAAATATTCTACAGACTGGATTTTTAATGGAAATTCTGCAGATGATATGCAGATTCATTTGTTTGACTTAAATGATGAATCCGCTATGACAGTTGCTTATGATTACAAAACAGATAAATATGATAAACAAGATATACAAAATTTACACAACAGAATTTTAACTATTATTAACCAGATTATTAGTAATAATGATATTTTATTAAAAGACATAGAGATTGTAACACCTGAAGAGAGAAATAAATTATTATATGATTTTAACAATACAAAAGTAGATTATCCAAAAGATAAAACAATTGTAGATTTATTTGAAGAACAAGTAGAAAAAACACCAGATAATATTGCTATTGTATTTGAAGATCAAAAATTAACCTATAAAGAATTAAATGAAAAAGCTAATCAATTAGCTAGATTCTTAATTGCAAATAATGTAAAAATTGGTGATACAGTTGGTATTTTATTAAATAAATCTTTAGAAGTTATTATTGCTATGCTAGGTATTCTAAAAGCAGGTGCTGCTTTTTTACCTTTAGATATAGATTACCCTAATGAAAGATTAGAATATATATTAGATAATTCTGGACTTAAATTAATATTATCTTCAAAACATATTAACAAAAAGCTAAATGCTCATATTTCTAATATTGATTTAGATAATGATTCTATTTATCATTCTAACCCTTCTAATAATTTAGGTTTAAGTATTTCGCCTGAAGATGTAATGTATGTTATGTACACTTCTGGCTCTACTGGTAACCCAAAAGGTGTTATGGTTAAGCATAAAAATATTGTAAGACTTGCTATGTATCCTAATTTTATTCAATTTTCTAATCAAGAAGTAATGGTTCAAACAGGTACTTTCGTTTTTGATGCGTGTATTTTTGAAATCTTTGGTAGCTTGTTACACGGATTTAAGTTGTATATTATACAAAAAGAAAACTTGTTAGACATCAATTATTTTTCTGACTTTTTAAAAGAAAAACAAGTAACAATATTATTCTTAACTACTGGCTTATTTAACCAACTTGGCTTACAGAAACCAGAAATGTTTAAAAATTTAAAATATTTATTAACTGGTGGAGATGTTATTTCTAAATTAAGTGTTCAAAAAATTTTAGAAAATGCTCCTAATATTAAAATGATTAATTGCTACGGACCAACAGAAAATGGCTCTTATTCTACTTGTTATGAAATTAATGGGAATGAAGAAAATATTCCTATTGGAAAACCTATTACAAATTCTTTGTGTTACATTGTTTCTTCTACAGGAAATTTATGTCCAATTGGAGTACCAGGTGAATTATGGGTTGGTGGAAATGGTATAGCTAAAGGTTACTTAAACAATGAAACTTTAACCAAAGAGAAATTTATTCCAAATCCTTTTGGTGATGGAATAATATATAAAACAGGTGACCTAGTTAAGTGGTTACCTGATGGTAATATTGAATTTATTGGAAGAATTGATAATCAAGTTAAGGTAAGAGGCTTTAGAATTGAGCTTGGCGAAATTGATAATCGTATTTTGTCTTACCCTAACATAAAACAATCTGTATCTGTTGTACAGAATATTAATAATACAAAAACTATTTGTTCTTATATTGTATCTGAGGACAATATAAATGTAAAAAAATTAAAAGATTATTTATCTAAAATTTTGGCAAATTATATGGTTCCAACCTATATTACTCAATTAGATAAATTACCTTTAAATATTAATGGTAAGGTAGATAGAAAATTATTGCCACTTCCAACAATAGTTCGTTCTTCAGAAGAAATAGTTGTTGCAAGAAATAAAATTGATACAAGTATATTATCTTTTATAGAAAATAGCTTATCTTTAAAAAATATTAGTATTGATGACAATTTATTTGATATTGGCTTAGATTCTTTATCTGCTATTACCTTATCTACTAGTATCTCTAAAGAATTAAAAGTACATATTACTGTAAAAGATATATTTGAACATCCAACTATTAAAGATTTATCAGATTACATTTCTACTCTTTCAGAAAGTAGTAATCAAAATACAATTCCTAAAGCTAAGAAAAGAGATTGTTTCCCTCTTTCTTCTGCTCAAAAAAGAATGTATTATTCTTCTAGCTTAGATAATAACTCTATTTTATACAATATTGCTGGTGGTCTTATTGTAAATAACTTATTAGATGTTCATAAATTACAAGAGTGCTTTGATATTTTAATTAATAGACACGAAGCATTACGTACACATTTTGAAATAAAAAATGATGAGATTGTTCAAATTATAGATGATAAAATAAATTTTGAGTTAACATTAGATTCTATAACAACTAATAATTTAGATAAAATATATGCTAATTTCGTACAACCTTTTGATTTATCTAAAGCTCCTTTATTTAGAGCAAAAGTTGTAACATTGCAAGATAATAAAATGCTTCTTTTATTAGATATGCATCACATTATTAGCGATGGTACTTCTTTGAGTATTTTATTACAAGAATTATGTGATTTATATAATGGTGTTACTTTACCAGAAAAACACATAGATTACAAAGATTTTGCTTTATGGGAAAAAGATCAATTTAAAACAGATGAATTTAATAAAACAAAAGAATTTTGGGTAAGTAAATTTCAAGATGAAATACCTTTATTAAATATGCCTACCACCTACCCTAGACCTTCTGTGCAAAGCTTTGAAGGCTCTAATTACCATACCATATTATCAGAAGAAATTTATAACAAAGTAAATGAAATTGCTAAAAACTTGAATATAACACCATATATGCTTCTATTATCAGTTTATTACATTTTACTTTCTAAATATTCTTCTCAAGATGATATTGTTGTTGGAACACCTATTGTAGGTAGAGAATTGCCAGAACTTTCTAATATGCTTGGTATGTTTGTAAATACCTTAGCATTAAGAAATAAAATAAATCAAAATTCAACCTTCGAAGAATTTTGCAAGCAAATAAAAGAAAACTGTTTAAGCAGTTTTGAAAATCAGGCATATCCTTTTGATGAATTAGTAAAAGAGTTAAATATAAAAAGAGATACAAGTAGAAATCCATTATTTGATGTTATGTTTGTTTATCAAAATAATGGTTACCCAAAGATGCATTTTAAAAATGCACAAGTAGAATACATCGTTCCAGATAACAATGTATCAAAATTTGATTTAACACTTGAAATCGTTCCAGAAGATGATGAATATAAATTACGTTTTGAATATTGTACAAAATTATTTAATGAAGAATTTATAAAAAGATTTTCATCACATTATATTAATATATTAAATTCTGTTTTAGATAATAATGAAATAAAAATATCAGATATAAATATGATTTCTGAAGAAGAAAAGCATCAAATATTATATGATTTTAACAATACAAAAGTAGATTATCCAAAAGATAAAACAATTGTAGATTTATTTGAAGAACAGGTAGAAAAAACACCAAATAATATTGCTATTGTATTTGAAGATCAGAAATTAACTTATAGAGAATTAAATGAAAAAGCTAATCAATTAGCAAGAATGCTACTAGCTAATAATGTAACAGTTGGAGATATGGTTTGTATTTTACTTGATAAATCTTTAGAGATGATTGTATCTATTCTAGCAATTTTAAAAGTTGGTGGTACATTTTTACCAATTGATATTCATTATCCAAAAGAAAGAATAGATTATATTATTAGAGATTCAAAATCTAATATTCTATTAACTACACAAGAACTTATGAATAAAGCTAATTCTACAGTTCAAGTATTAAGTGTTGAATTAAATAATATGCAATATAATCAATATGCAACGGAAAATGTTAATATAAGTTATTCACCTCAAAATCTTATTTATGTAATGTACACTTCTGGTTCTACTGGTAATCCTAAGGGCGTAATGGTAACACATCAAAATGCTGTTAGACTAGTAATAAACAATAAATTTATTCATTACTCCAAAAATGAACATATTTTACAAACAGGATCTATTGTTTTTGATGCTTGTACTTTTGAAATTTGGGGTGCCCTATTAAATGGATTTGAATTATACATTATTGAAAAAGAATTATTGTTAGACGCAGCCTATTTAAAAAATTATATGAAAAAGAATAAAATAACTTCTTTATTTATTACTACACAATTATTTAATCAATTAGTAGATTCTGATATAGAGATTTTCTCTGAGGTTTCTAATGTATTAACAGGCGGAGAAGCTGTTTCTGTTAAACATATGAATAGATTAAATTTATACTATCCAAATATTCATATTATTCATTGTTATGGACCTACAGAAAATACCACTTTTTCTACTTGTTATGATGTTGAAAAGATAAAATATCGATACACTGTTCCTATTGGAAAACCAATATCTAATTCAACAGCATATATTGTTTCAAGCACAGGACATTTATGTCCTATTGGCGTACCAGGAGAATTATGGGTTGGTGGAGATGGTGTTGCCAAAGGATACTTAAATAACGAGACTTTAACCAATGAAAAATTCATAAAAAATCCTTTTGATGATGGAATAATATACAAAACTGGTGACTTAGTAAAATGGCTACCTGATGGTAATATTGAATTTATTGGCAGAATAGATAATCAAGTTAAAGTTAGAGGATTTAGAATCGAACTTAGCGAAATTGATTCTAAAATATTGGAATACCCAAATATAAAATATTCTATTACTGTACTCAATACCATTAATAACGAAAAAGTAATTTGCTCTTATTTCGTGGCAGATTCTAATATAGATTTAGCAAAATTAAAGGAATTTTTGAAGAATTCTTTGCCAAATTATATGATACCTACTTATATGTTACAGCTTGAAAGTTTTCAAATGAATATTAATGGAAAAATTGATAAAAAAACTCTTCCTACTGATTTTAGAATATTAAAGAAAACAAAAACAATAAAGAAACCAAATAATGAAATAGAAGAAAGTTTGTTAGGAATTTATAAAACTGTTATAAATATGGAAGAAATAAGTGTTACAGACAATCTCTTTGAAGACCTAAATGGTGATTCTTTAATTGCTATGAAAATACAAGTAGAAGCATTAAGTCAAGGAGTAAATATTGCCTATAGTGATATTTTTAAATATCCAACTATAAAACAACTTTCTGATCATTTATTAAATAGTAAAAAAGAAGTGAGAAATAATTCAAAAAATCATTTAGAAGACTTAAAAAAATATGATACTATATTACAAAAAAATACTCTAGATAATCCTATTGAAATAACAAATACACCTGTTGGTAATGTTTTATTAACTGGATTTACAGGTTTTCTAGGTGCTCATATATTAGATAGTTTTATAAAAAAGGAAACTGGTACTATTTATTGCTTAATTAGAAATAAAAATAATCTTTCTGCCTATGAAAGACTATTAAACGTATTGCATTTTTATTTCGAAGATAAATACAATCATTTTGTTGGAAATAGAATTCAAGTAATTGAAGGAGATATTTCTTTTGATAAGTTTGGGCTTTCAGATAAAGCTTACACAGAACTAGGTAAAAATGTATCAACTGTCATTCATTCTGCTGCACTTGTTAAGCACTATGGTATGTATAAAGACTTTGAAAGTGCAAATATCACGGGAACTCAAAATGTAGTAGATTTTGTAAAGCAATTTAATTTAAGATTTTTACATATTTCTACTTTAAGTGTATCTGGAAATAACTTTGCTGATGGAGCATATGTAGAAAATGATTTTGAAACAGATGTTAACTTTGCAGAAAATAATTTTTACATTGGTCAGAATGTAGAAGGCTTATATGCTAAGAGTAAATTTGAAGCAGAGCGAATTGTATTAGATGCAATTTATAATTATGGAATTCAAGCTACTATATTAAGAATGGGAAATTTAACAAGTAGATTTTCAGAAGGTAAATTCCAGCAAAACCATTTTGAAAATGCTTTTGTTAATCGTTTTAAATCGTTCTTACAAATTGGATACGTTCCTGATTATATGTTAAAACTATATGCGGAATTTACTCCAATTGATTATTGCGGAGATGCAATTATTGAAATTGCAAGACATTTTAATCCAAATTATACAGTATTTCATTTAATGAATGAAAAAAGAGTTTATTTAGATAGATTGTTTGAAATGATGTATGCTTTAAATATAGATATAAAGATTGTTTCTGAAAAAGAATTTATTAATATTATTAATAATTTACTTGCAGATGAAAATAAAAAGATGTATATTGAGGGTATTATAAATGATTTCGATAAAAGCAATAAACATTTAATTTATGAATCTAAAGTAAAAGTACAATGTGATTTTTCTAAAACATTTTTAGAGAAAGTGGGGTTTGAATGGCCTTATATTGATATAAATTATATGAGAAATTATTTTAAATACTTAGGAAATATTGGTTATTTAAATGTTAATATAGAGTAAAGGAGTTTTATTATGATTTTTTATGTTAGAATATTAGAATTATTATTAGTTGTATTTGTATTATTATTATTGTACATAAATAAAAAAGCGCAAAAGAGTCAAATAAAAACAATTTTCATTATTAATATAAGTATCTTATTTTGGATTTGTTTATTTTTAGTTTTACAATATTGGTTAAACTTATATTATCACATACCACTAATATTTTTTGAATACTTTATGTATATTGGTACGTGCTTTTTACCTTTGGCAATATTCTTTACTAGTTTAATATTTATTAATACTAAAATTAAATTTAAAAAAAGTTATATTTTATTATTCATTATACCAATTGTATCTTTATTGGTATTATGGACGAATGATATTCATCACTTATTTTATGAGGTTTATTCGATTAATTTGAGTGAAACTGTTACTGGCCCTTATGCTACAATACATTTAATTTATACATATTTATTTTTAATATTAGGTATATTTTTACTATTAAAATACTCTATTAAAAATGCAGGATTCTTCTCAAAACAATCAGTATTAATTGTTATAGGGTCATTATTTCCTATTGTAATTAATCTTCTTGGAACACTTAATATTTTTCCTATGACAATTTATATAACACCTATCTCTTTTGCAATTACTATTTTCTTTTATACTATTGCTATTTTTAAGTTTAAACTTTTACGTGTAACTCCTATTGCAATGCAAAGAATTGTTGATAGAATGTCTGATAGCTTTTTAGTTGTTAATGAAGATGGAAATATAACAGATTTTAATAATACATTTATTAAAACATTTAAGTTATCTGCAACAGATATTAGAAATATAAATTTCGTTCAATTTGCTTCTTCTAAAAAATTAGATGGATTGGATGCAAATTTTATAAATCCTATTTTAGAAAAATGCAAAACTACAGAAGAAACAATTTTAGTAAAACGAGAAATGAAAATAAAAGACAAATATTTTAATATTGAAGCAAGTGGTATTTTTTCTAAAAATAATTTTTTAGGTACACTAATTTTGTTAAAAGATGTTACTCAACACGTAAATGACAGAAATACTATTGAAAGTAATCAAAATATGTTAATGGAAAAAGAACGTTTAGCATCTTTAGGTCAAATGATTGGTGGTATTGCTCACAACCTAAAAACACCTATTATGTCTATATCTGGTGCTGCTGAAGGTTTAAAAGATTTAACAAAAGAATATGATATTTCAATAGGAGATCCAACAGTAACCAATGAAGACCATCACGCCATTGTAAAAGATATGAATGAATGGATTGAGAAAATACAAACACATACCTCTTATATGTCTGATGTTATTACCGCTGTAAAAGGTCAAGCCGTTGCTTTTTCAGAATCTACAAGTGAAACCTTTACAATCTCTGAATTATTAACACATATTGATGTTTTAATGAGGCACGAATTAAAAAATGCTTTAATAGAATTAAATACCTCTGTTTTAGTTCCAAATACACTTACTATTAAAGGAAATATTAACAGTTTAGTGCAAGTTATTAATAACATTATTTCTAATGCAATTCAAGCATACAATGGACAAACTAATAAAAATATTGACTTTATTATTAAAGTAAAAAATAATGATATTATTTTCACAATACAAGATTATGGATGTGGAATGCCTCAAAAGGTTCAAGATAAATTGTTTAAAGAAATGATTACTACAAAAGGAAAAAATGGTACTGGTCTTGGTCTGTTTATGTCTTATTCTAATATTCGTGCACACTTCAACGGAAATATGACTTTTGAATCTAAAGAAGGAAAAGGAACTAGATTTGATATTACTATACCATTAAATTAAAAGTTTTAAGAGCGTCAAATGGCGCTCTTTTTCTGATACATTTTTATATTTTTTGTAAATTTCTATTGATTTTATGTCATTTTATGAATATAATTGTTGTAGATTAGGGGGGATCCTATGAGAAAAAACATAAATGAACAAGCTTCTAATGGCTATAAAATTATTTGCGTGGATGATGAACCTGGTGTATTAGATTCTTTATCTGTTTTTTTAAGACGAGATGGTTATCAAATTACTGGAGTCACTGATCCACTAGAAGCTATAGAACGAATCAAAAAAGAACATTTTGATTTATTGCTTTTAGACTTTATTATGACTCCTATTCACGGTGATCAAGTAGTAGAGGAAATTCGTAAATTTAACAAAGAATTATATATTCTATTACTTACTGGACATAAAGATTTAGCTCCTCCACTAGAAACAATTAAAAGATTAGACATTCAAGGTTATTGTGAAAAAATGGACAAACCTGACCAGTTACAATTATTAGTTGAGTCTGGAATAAAAGCAGTTGAACAAATGAATTTAATTAAGAAAATAAATAATGAATTAAAAGAAACAAACGAAAAACTAGAAAAAGCTTATTTAGAAACAATAGAAACTCTACGTTATACTGTTGAGGCTAAAGATACCTATACAAGAGGTCATTCAGATAGAGTTTCTGCTTATTCTGTTTTAATTGGTAAACATTTGAATTTGTCAGAAGAAGATTTATATACACTAAAAATAGGTGGCTTATTTCACGACATTGGAAAAATAGGTGTTCCTGATAGTATTTTACTTAAAACAGAAAAGCTAACAGATGATGAATATTCAGAAATAAAAAATCACCCTACAATTGGTGCACATATTCTATCTAATGCTGCCATTTTTGAGAAAGCAATTCCAATTGTTAAACACCATCACGAAAGATACGATGGTCACGGCTATCCTTCAAAATTAGTAGGTGAAAATATTCCATATTTTGCTAGAATCGCTGCTGTTGCAGACACTTTCGATGCGATGACATCTAGAAGAACTTATAGAGATTCTCTACCTTTAGATGTTGTAAAACAAGAAATTGAAAAAAATAAAGGAACACAATTTGATCCTAAAATAGCAGATGTATTTTTAGATATTTTGAATAATCATTATGAAGAAATTGAAGAAATTAGAAATAAGTATTAATTCTTGAATATTATTATTTTTTAATAATAGATTTAAACTAAAGAAAGGAGGAGTCTTTTATGCCAGCTTCAGAAATAAGAAAAAACGCACGCGAAGCACTTGGAGGTAAATGGGGAAAGGCAGTTTGTATTACATTAGTATATATGTTTATCGCTTTTGTAATAGGACTTGTGCAAGGTTTTTTTGATCAAAGATCTCTTGCTTATTCTCTAATTGGTATTGCTTATATAGTTATCTCAATTCCAATGTCTTTTGGTTTAATAATCTCTTTTATGAAATTAAAAAGAAATGAAAATGTTTCTGCTGTTGATTTCTTAAAAGATGGTTTCTCCAGATTCAACCGTTCTTGGGGAATTTGGTTTTATACATTCTTAAAATTAATATTGCCAATTATATGTTTAGTTTTCATTATGATTCTTATGGCAGTATTAATATCTGCTAGTATAATTAGTACCAATTCTAACTTAAATATGGCTTTAATAATTGCTTCTGTTGTTCTATATATTGCAAGTATTGTATATGTTATATCTAGAGCTTTACTATATTCTATTGCATATTATATAGGATATGATAACCCAGAACTTTCTTCTAAAGCTTGTGTGTTAAAGAGTGAAACTCTTATGAATGGAAACAGAGGTAATTTGTTCTTATTATTACTTTCATTTATTGGTTGGGCAATCTTAGCTGCTTTAACCTTAGGAATTGGAATGTTATGGTTATTCCCATATATGCAAGTTGCATTAGTATGCTTCTATGAAAGAGTTGTAAAACCAGATAATCAAAAAGAAGAATAAGAATACTTAAACCATTTTATTTAAGAATTTTTATATAAAAAAATCTCTCAGTATTACGCTGAGAGATTTTCTATTCCTTTCATACTAAGAGCTACTTTTTGTTTTTCCAAATCAACACTTATAACCTTAACTTTTACAACATCTCCTACAGAAACAACATCTCTTGGGTTTTTAATGTATTTATCACTTAATTCTGAAATATGCACTAATCCATCGTGCTTTACACCAATGTCTACAAATGCTCCAAAATCAATTACATTTCTTACTGTACCATTTAATATCATTCCTTCTTTTAAATCTTCTATTTTTAAAACATCAGATCTTAAAATTGGCTTTGGCATTTCCTCACGTGGATCTCTTCCTGGTTTTGATAATTCTTTTATAATATCTGCTAAAGTTAGGCTTCCTACTTCTAGTTCTTCTGACAATTTTTCAATATTAACAGAACTTAATTTGGTTTTTATTTCTGCTAATTTATTTTTTTCTAACAAGTCTTTTGTGGTAAATCCTAATTTTTTTAATAATTTCTCTGCAACTTCGTAACTTTCAGGGTGTACGGAAGTTACCTCTAATGGATTATCTCCTTCAAATATTCTAACAAATCCCGCACATTGTTCAAAAGCAGCATTCCCTAGCTTTGCGACCTTTAATAATTGCTTTCTATTTTTAAATTTTCCATTTACATTTCTATAATCTACAATATTTTTAGCAATTGTTTTATTAATTCCTGCAACATAAGAAAGAAGAGATGGTGTCGCTGTATTCAAGTCTACTCCAACTTTATTAACAGCATCCTCTACTACACCAGTTAAGCTTTCTGATAACTTCTTTTGATCTACATCGTGTTGATATTGCCCTACTCCGATGGCTTTAGGATCAATTTTTACTAACTCTGCTAGTGGATCTTGCAATCTTCTTGCTATAGAAATTGCTCCTCTTAATGAAACATTAATGTCTGGATATTCTTCTGTTGCAAGCTTAGATGCAGAATAAACTGATGCCCCCGCTTCACTTACAATTGCATAATATACACTGTGGTCCGCTTCTTTTATTAAATCTGATACAAATATTTCAGATTCTCTAGATGCTGTGCCATTTCCTATAGCAATCATATTAATATTATGTTTTTTAATTAAATCTAATAATACTTTTTTTGCACCATCTACGTCATTTTGTGGTGCCGTTGGATAAACAGTAGTTGTTGCTAATACTTTTCCAGTTTCATCAATAACAGCTATTTTGCAACCCGTACGGTAGGCTGGATCGAATCCCATTACAACTAAATTTTTTAGTGGAGCACCTAATAGCAATTGTTTTGCATTTTCCCCAAATACTTTAATTGCTTTTTCTTCTGCCTTTTGTGTTAAATCAGAACGGATTTCTCTTTCAACAGAAGGTTCTATTAGCCTTTTATAGCTATCTAAAATTGTTTCTTTAAGAATTTGTGTAAATTGTGTTTCCACATTACTAATAACGTCTTTTTCTATGTAATACAATATTTTTTCTTCAGGCTTAGAAAGTTTCACCTTTAAAAATTCTTCACTTTCTCCCCTATTTATTGCCAAAATCCTGTGGCTTGGAATTTTCTTTATTTCTTCTTGATAATCATAATACATTTCATAATTAGATTTCTCGTCAGGCTTTACTGCTTTTGTTTCTATCCATCCTTCTCTATAGCAAGCCCCTTTTATATACTTTCTATATTTTGCATTGTCAGATATGTCTTCTGCAATTATATCTAAAGCACCAGCAATTGCTTCTTCTGCAGATTTTACAGCTTTTTCTTCGTTTATATATTCTTTTGCAATTTCCAAAATTGGTTTTGTTTGAACCTGTTCTATAATTATCTTTGCAAGTGGTTCTAGCCCCTTTTCCTTTGCAATAGTTGCTCTTGTTCTTTTCTTTTGCTTGTATGGCCTATATAAATCTTCAACTTCTGCTAGTGTTTGAGAAGAATAAATTGCCTGCTGTAATTCTTCAGTTAATTTGCCTTGTTCTTCAATACTATGAATTACCTCTTCTTTTCTTTTTTCTAAGTTTCTCAAATATGTTAATCTATCATTTAAGTCTCTTAAAATTTCGTCACTTAAATTTCCTGTTACTTCTTTTCTGTAACGTGCAATAAAAGGAATAGTATTTCCCTCATCAATTAACTTTACTGTGTTTTCTACTTGCAAAGTATTTATTCCAAATTCTCTTGCAATCACTTGTGTTATCTTATCCATTTTTTCCTCCTGTTTATTTCATTTACTCTAAACATAGATATTCATTATATGTTACTTCTTTATCTACTAGTCCTGTACTTTTTATATCTAATATACGATTAGCCACAGTTTGTGTTAATTGGTGGTCGTGAGAGGTGAATAACATATTTCCTTTGAATCTGCTCATTCCTTCATTTAGCGCTGTAATGCTCTCCATATCTAAATGGTTAGTTGGCTCGTCCAATATCATAAAATTGGCTCCAGATAACATCATTTTTGAAAAAACGCACCTTACCTTTTCTCCTCCAGACAATACAGAAACTTTTTTTAAAGCTTCTTCTCCTGAAAACAACATTCTTCCTAAAAAGCCTCTTACATAAGTTTCATCTGGATCTTTTGAATATTGTCTTAACCACTCTACAAGTGGTATATTTTCAGTGAATAAATAATTATTATCTTTTGGAAAATAAGTGGTAGTAATGGTTGTTCCCCATCTTATTTCTCCACTATCTGGTTCTAATTCCCCCGCTAATATTTGGAAAAGAACTGTTTTAGCAATTTCATTATCTGCTAAAACTGCTATTTTATCATTTTCTTTAACAGTAAAACTAATATTATCTAAAATTTTATTTCCATCTATCGTTTTACTTAAGTTTTTAACTGTTAAAATATCTTTTCCTACTTCTCTATCTATTTTAAAATCTATATATGGGTATTTTCTATTAGAAGGTCTAATTTCATCTAGCTCAATCTTTTCCAATGATTTTTTTCTTGAAGTAGCTTGTTTAGATTTTGATGCATTTGCACTAAATCTGGCAATAAACTCTTGTAATTCCTTTATTTTTTCTTCTTTCTTTTTATTAGCTTCTTTTGCTTGTTTTAGTGCCAATTGACTAGATTCATACCAGAAATCATAATTTCCTGGATAAACTTTTATTTTACCGAAATCTACATCGGCAATGTGTGTGCATACTTTATTTAAAAAGTATCTATCGTGAGATACAACAATAACTGTATTTTCAAAATTAATTAAAAAATCTTGTAGCCAGTTAATACTTTTTAAATCTAGGTCATTTGTAGGCTCGTCCAATAGAAGAATATCTGGGTTACCAAATAATGCTTGTGCTAAAAGCACTTTTACCTTTTCTTTTGCTTCCAATTCTCTCATTAGCTTGTTATGATTCTCAGTTTTAATTTCCAAATCATTTAAAAGAATAGCAGCATCTGATTCTGCATTCCATCCATCGAGTTCAGCAAATCTTTCTTCTAATTTTGCAGCTTTCATTCCATCTTCTTCTGAAAAATCTGGTTTACTATAGATGCTATCTTTTTCTTTCATAATTTTATATAATTCTTCATTTCCCATAATAACTGTATCTATTACGGAATAATCTTCAAAAGCAAAGTGATCCTGTTTTAAAACAGATAATCTTTCTGTTTTTTCCTTGGTTACATCTCCTTTACTTGGTTCTAATTCTCCTGATAGAACTTTTAAAAAGGTAGATTTTCCTGCACCATTTGCTCCAATAATGCCATAACAATTTCCTTTTCCAAAACGGATATTAACATCTTCAAATAAGACTCTTTTACCAAATCTTACTGTTACTCCATTTGCAGCTAACATTTTTTCCTCCTATTTATTTATAATAAATAGAATTATATATCAATTTCACTTAATTTTCAAGCAAAAAAAGTGGTTTTATTATTTTCTTGAATTTTTTTAAATTTTTAAGGACGTATATAAAAAGTATTGAAAATAATACTCCTTATATACGTCCTTAAAGACTTTTCATTGAAAATAACATTAGTCATCAAATAATAATTTAATTCCCCATAATCCAGAAATACCTACTAATGTGTATACTATTCTTGCTAAAACAGTCATATCTCCAAATATTAATTCTACTAGGTTAAATCTAAATAATCCTATTAATCCCCAGTTAATTGCACCAATAATAATAAGTACTAACGCAATTTTATCTATTATTTTCATTTTTTTCACCCCTTTATTTCGTTTTTTATTATTTTTTCTTTTTTATGTAATTTTATTCATTTTCATTGAAATTATTCAAAATTTATGATATTTTTTATGTATAAATTTCTATATAATTTGGGGGTTATTATGAGTAATCAAAAAAGAAGATTAAATTATAAAAAATTATTAAAATATCTTTTTTTCTTTGTGCTTTTTTTATTTTTAGTATTTAAGCTTCCTTCTGTTTTATTTGCACCAGAAAATAAAAATCAAGAAACTGAAGATAGTAAGCAAGCTTCTGTACCGCCAAAATCAACTACAATTCATATTACAGCAATTGGTGATATAATGTGTCATTTAACAAATATTAAAAATGCATATAATTCATCTTCAAAAAGTTATGATTTTTCAAATGTTTTCAAAAATATTAAAGATTATACACAAAATGCAGATATAACAATTGGTAATTTAGAAACTACTTTTGCTGGAGAATCAAGAGGTTATACAGGTTACCCAACTTTTAATACTCCCGAAATTCTAGGAAAAAATTTAAAAGATATTGGCGTTGATGTTTTAACAACAGCTAATAATCACTGTATGGACAAAGGATATTCTGGAATAGTAAGTACATTAAATTTTTTGGATGAATATAAATTAGCTCATACTGGAACAGCAAGAAGTTCTGAAGAACAAAATACAATTTTAACACAAGATGTAAATGGAATAAAAATTGCATTTCTTTCTTTCACTTATGGAACAAACGGAATTACTATTCCAAGTGATAAAAAATATAGTGTTAATTTAATTGATAAAGATTTTATAAAAAAACAAATTAATGCTGCAAAAGAAAAAGAGGTAGACTTAATTTGCGTAAGTATGCATTGGGGAACAGAATATAAGTTGAAACCTGTATCATCTCAAAAAGATTTAGCAGACTTTCTTTTTGAAAATGGCGTAGATATTATATTAGGTAGCCATCCTCACGTTTTAGAACCAATGGAAAAACGAACAATTACATTAGAAGATGGTTCTACCAAAGATGGTTTTGTAATTTATTCTTTAGGAAATTTCGTATCTGGTCAAATTTATGCTAATACAAAAAGCACAGTTATATTAGATATACAAGTTACAAAAGATGGAGATGGAAAAATAACCATTGATAAAGTAAACTATACTCCTGTATATCTATATGATAGCGGAGCGAATTCTAAATCTAGAACTCGCTATACTTTAATGGATGTTGAAAAATCAATTTCAGACTACGAAAATAATAAAGATAATAGCATTAGTAAAAGTTTATACAACACATTAAAAGATGAGCTAGCAAATATCAAAAAGAATGTTGGAAATGAAATTAATTAAAAATTTAAGGAAGTAATATAAAATTACTTCCTTTTTATTTTATAAATATAATTAAAAAAAATTTATTTATCGACAAGTTTTGACATATTATCTTGAAAATATATGCTAAAATATATAAGTCTTTACATTCGTATGATGTAACTAGAAATTAAAAATATCTTCTACATTTTCAAATAACTGTTCATACGATATTTTTAATATTTTCGTAAAAGCATATAATTCATAGTCTTTTACAGTGCGTTTATTGTGCTCTATTTTATAAATATCATTATTAAACATAGTAATGCCCATTAATGCTAATTCCCTACAAATATCTGGTTGAGAAAGGCCTCTTTCTTCCCTATATTTTCTTAGGTTTTTAGCAATAATGTTCAAATGATTATTTAGCTTTCTAGCTCCCATAATTTTTGACCCCTTTATGTATTTAATGATATAACAAAATTTGTCTGTCAGTTACATACAGTTGATGTAATATATTTTTTTCAAATTTATAATTATTATTCTATTATGATAAAGGAGGAGTTTATTTTGAAACATTCGTGCTTTGTTAGAAAAATTGATGAATTAGGTAGAATCGTGCTTCCTATGGAATTAAGACAGTTCTTTGATATAAAAGAAAAAGATCCTTTAGAAATATCTTTTGAGGATAATGGCATTCTTATAAAGAAAATCAAACCTTCGTGTGTTTTTTGCAGTTCCAACTCAAATTTAAAAGCTTATGGTAATAAAAACATTTGTAAAAAATGTTTACGTGATTTAGTAGAAATAAAGTAAAAAGAAAAAAGCGCTATATAATTTAATATAGCGCTTTCTTGGTGAGCCATAGAGGATTTGAACCTCCGACCATCAGATTAAGAGTCTGCTGCTCTACCAACTGAGCTAATGGCCCTTATTGGTTATTTAAAACATTTTATATTATACTCTCTATATTTGAATTTGTCAATACAATACTGCTTATCTTGGAGAACTAACATATTTTATAACTTCAATATTACTATTTTTACTTCTTTCTACCATACAGTTATAAATTTTATTTCTTAAATTTTCTTGTTGCTCTTTCACTGTTAAACCTTCATCTGGGAAAAAAGGTCCATCTATATATGCTACTATTTTTACCTTTTTATTATTTTTGCCATAGCTTTGATATGTATTAGTCATACAAAAAGCTGGTTTTTCTAACTTTACAGGATATTTGAATGATACAGATTTAAATGGTCTTATTTTTGTATAATATGGCCATATATGTGCTTCAGGGAAAATTGTTATTGAATTTCCTTTTTTTATTCTTTCTTCTATCGCATTAAGGAAATTTTTCATTGCCTCTTTACTACTTGGTATTGGTATTGCTCCCAACATTTGTACAACATTTCCAAGAAATTTCATTGATACATTTTCTGGATTGACTATAAGATAATTTATTTTCGGATAAATAGCATTACTTATCAAAAATGTATCTGCAAAACTTTGAGTATGATTTCCATATATAAAATATCCTTCTTTTTTATAGTTTTTTATTTTCTCTTTTCCCACATATTTTATTTTAAATTTAATTTTTGCATATAAATATTTTATTGGTACACTTATTACATTTTGTAAAAGGAATGCACAGGCATTCCATATTACGTTTTTATGAATATATTTATAATTTTCGTCAATTTTTTTTGGTATTATTTTTGCTTTCGAAAATTCATCATTTAATTCGTCTTTATAATAAAAAACATTTTTATTATCCATTTTTTATTTCTTCCTTTTTTGTTGTATATTCAAGTGGTATACCATAAAATTCCTCATAAATTTTTTTCCAAACTTCATAATTTTTATTTAGCATATTTTCTTTATTTTCTTTTTCTGTTAAGCTTTCATCTGGATAAATTGGTTCTCCTATATTAACAATATACTCTTGAACTGGAAAGCCGTCATCTCCAATAATACTACTATCTTGCATTGTTATAAATATTGGTATAATTGGTACATTATTTCTAGCTGCTAATTTAAATGCACCATATTTTAATGGTTTTGGTTTTCTATAATTCCACCATAAACTTTGTTCTGGATATACTAGTATAAAATCTCCTCTTTGTAATATTGTATCAACAGCCTTCATAAATTCTATCATTGTTTTTTTATTTGAGCTTAATGGCAATGTATCACAATTCCTAAATAAAAATCCATAAAGCCCAGGAAAATTAGTATAATTTCCTTCTCTTATTACTTTATAAAGTTTCTTTGTTTCTATTTGCCCAGACATTCTAAACACTTTTTCTATTGTAAAACAATCAAATGGATTAAAATGGTTGCAGGTAACAACTGCTCCTGTAGTTACTTCTTTTAAATTTTCTATTCCATTTATTTGTTTTATAATTAATTTATTATTTTTTAATAAATCATCTAAAAATTTTTCTCCAACTTTATTTGCAAACACTCTTTTTATTTTACTTGTCATTTTTATTCTTAAATAATCTATATTTTCTGGAGTTAAAACTATTGTTGGAGGGTCATTTTCTGCATCTACGTCAAAATTTCCTTCTTCTTCTAGCGCCTCTATTTTCTTCAATACTTCTAATCTATCTTGTGATTTTGGCACTGAAACTTCTTGGTCATCTGTTTTTTCTCTTTTTATTTTTATTAACTTAGTGAGTTCATCCATAGATTTCATAAAACTATCTCCTATTAATTCTATCATCGCCTACGCAATCTGATTCCTTTTTTGCTAATTCAATAAGTTTAGCGCTGTTAGCATCATCTCTTTCTTTATCTTCTTCTGTATAGTTTTTTCTAAATTCTTTTAGTAATTCGCAAAACTCTGTTTTATCTGCATATTTCCAAAAATATTCTTGATATGGAATATTATCAAAATGCCACGGTTTAAAACCTAAATTAAAGTGAATAATTTTAGTTTGTTCATTGCTTACGCCCATAATTGGCATTCTGTTCCAAGAAGCATCCAATAATTTAACTCTTCCTTTGCATAACCTATTTAAGTAATCTTGATCTTGGGCAACTTCAAATTTTACTTTTTCCAATAAATATAAAAATTTTTCTTGGAATTTATATTTTCTTAATTCTGCTAAATTCATTAATAGTATTCCTGCATTAAAGTAGTTATTATAATCGATTACTCCTACTACCTTTTCTACATATTCTTGAAATACTTCAATAGTTTGTACTGCGCCATCTGGTATTGCTGCAACTAAGTTATCTCCCATTTCTTCATTATATAATTCTGCTATATCTATTAAAATTATTGTATCGCTATCTATATATAAAACTTTGTCATACTGTGGATAAAGCTCTGGTATAAATAACCTAAAATATGTTGTACTAGAAAAATAATTACGTGTATAAAGCTTGCCAAGTACTTTTTCTAATCGATTTTTTAAATTAATAAATTCTATTTCAACATTTTCTTTTTCATATTTTTTTATTTTTGCTATGTTTTCTTCTGACACATCTATATATAATATTTTAATTATATATTTATTTTCTTTAGAAGAATTATCTATTAATGATTGTAATGATACTGTTAAAATTGGTATGTATGTGTCATCAACTGCAAAAAATATTGGTATTTCTTTTAAATTATTATTCATTTATCTTTCCCTTTTTCATTTCAAATTCTTTTTTAAGCTTAATATATTCATTTAAGTCTTTATCAAATGTATAGCATTTCAATATATTATGTACTTCTTCTATGTTCCATTGTTTATAATTTTCTGTATGTGGATATGGTTTCCATAAAAGTCTTTTACAAAAATGGCAAATTACTGTATCTTTTTTGTTGAATTTTGATTGTTCATTGTATATTCTAGGCAATAAAAGCTTTTTCGTAGTAGAACGATATATTGCATCCTGATCTGCAAATAACATTTTCTTATTTCTTATAAGATTTCTAGCTTTTTCTAAAAGCTTTGTTTCTTTTATTTTTTTCATATTTAATAAAAGCATTCCTGCATTTATATAATCTGGCCATATAAATATGCAACCATATTTTTCTCTTACTGCTGCATATTCATAATTTGTTATGTCTATATTATACAACTTTATGATATCATCTCCTGCCATCATATCAATATCAAGATACAATATTTTTTCTGGAATTTCTGGTATTAAATCTGCTAGCAATCTTAATAATGTATATGGTGTACAATATGCATTTTCATTTTTACAATATCCAAATTCTTTTTCATACATTTCTGTAACATCAATTTTTTTTACATTATTTTTTGGATTCTTGGACTTTACCACTTTATTTAAAAATTCTATTTGGTCATCTTCTATTGCTGTATAATCTGGTTTTATCCTAGTAATGCTGGCTGTAAAAATATACACATTTACAGGTTCTTTGGTTTTATTTGTTATTGATATTAACTGTGTAAGAGCTCCATCAAAAACCTTTTTATTTCCACACAAAAGTAAATTCATAACTTTATCCTTATTACTTTATTAAAAATCTTCTTTATTATATATTATATTTCTTCTTTTTTCAACATCTTTTTTTAAAGTATTTATTACAGTTACTATTCCACTGAATAACATTAATAAATAAAAGTTTATTCCTCTATTTAATAGTATTGCACTGCTAATCATATTTTGTGGTAATACTGATTTGAATATTTCTATAAATCCACCTTCTGTTACTCCAACTGCTCCTGGTAGTGGAATTCCTGATACCGTTGCATATAGCATTGATTGTATTGATAAAATTTGTATAAAGTTATATTCATTTAATCCAAATGAACGATATACCCAATATGAAACACTATAAAATGCAATAAATTGTATATATGTTGTCAACAATATTTTTAATATTATCATTCTATTATTTTTTATATACTCACTACTATTCTGATATTTGCTTATTTCATTTTCTAATTTAGTCTTTTTTTCTTCTATGTTTTTTATTTTTAATTTTTTCATTAACTCTATAATAAAATTTATTATTTTATTTGATAGTTTCTTTGAAAATATTCCTATTAAAAGCAAGGTAAGCGCACTTGCATTTAATAATATCCCTAATATAAAGAATATTGCTAATGTTGTATTTAAGTATTTATAATTAAATATAACACTTATTAATGCTATTGAAATTGTTACTATTTGAATACTGCTTAAATTTATTAATAATGATAAAGTTGAATTGGCTACAGAAATTTTTTCTTTATACATATAGTATATTTGCATTGGTTGTCCTCCACTTGCTGCAGGTGTTATACCACTAAAGAAAAAACCTATTAACGCATATTTTATATTACCTAAAACTGTTGATTTTTCATTCAAGGTCTTTAGCGTTCTTCCTATATTTATAGCTTCACACATTATATATATACACATACATAATATTGCTATTAATATATACTGTATCTTTACACCTTTCAATATGTTAAAGATATCTGTTATGTCTTGACCTTTTAATAATATATAAAATGTTAATATTATTAATAAGATAAATACTATTAAATTTCTTATCATCTTTTTTGTTTTTTTCATTTTATTTTTCTTCCATCTTTATTATTTTTTACATCATCAATTAACCTTGTAAACTAATGGTTAAACTCTTTCATCTGAGTACAAGAAAAGAGGCTACTATTTCTAGCAGTCTTTATAATTTTAGTGTTGACAGCATAGTTATTTATAATTTTTTGCATCTTGGCGATTGATGCAAATATCAATCACTTTATTATTAATTTAACATAACTTTTATAATCTTGCAAGTATTCTCAATAAAAATTTATATTACTGCACCTCATCTAACCATATTTGTATTGAATTAAATAAAAAGATTTTAGTTCCATATCCACTTGTTATAGATTTATTACCAATATCATAATACATAACAGAATATCCTAGTCCATAATATATTATGCCAAAACGGCTCGTAGTTTCAAATTCTTCTTCACCAATTGTTATAATTGGCTTTGTATATATTTTTGAGTTCTTTAATCTATTATAATCAATTCCTATAAATATTCCGAATGCGGCAATAAGTATTGTTATTCCTATTATAATTCTTTTAATTATTTTATTCATAATAGAACCTCCAAAAACTATTTTTTGTTCTTATACAAATTGTATTATAGGAGAAAAGTAATGTCAACTAATTATTTAAAAATCATTTATCTTCATACATTATCTAATCGTATAAATAAAGCAGGCATATTAGCCTGCTTTATTTAATTTTATAATTTTAAAATATTTTTTTACTAAGAAAATTTTATCTTTTAAAATATCGTAAACATATTGTATTAATAATGAGCCTGTTATGCTTAATACTGTATAACCTAATTGCAATAAAAATTTATAATTTGGTATTTCATAGATATAAAACCATCCTATTTGAAAGTGATTTGAATCAAAGTAAGGAATAGATATTATATTAAGATTAATCTCATATAGTAAAAAATCAAGTAAAAAAAGGATAAAAAGATGATGCATCATTATAGCATAGGTATGGTTACTAATGTAATTAATTACCTTATTCTGCCCTAATGGCTTACTTAATATTCTAGCAATGCGTGTATAAAATAAAATTCCTATTATAGAAGCGATAAGTGGTATAAACAACCAATTTTTTGGAAATCCCGAAAAGTCGTGCATATCATAATTCAAATTTCCAAAAATATGGAATAAAAAAATATTAATTCCTATTAGGATCATTAAGTATGGCATAGTTGGAATTTTATCGTCATATATCTGCCATTTATGTTTGTATAAATAACCAATATGAAAAAAAGGTAAAAAGAATATTACTCTTAATATAGTTATTAAGAAGCTATTTCCATTCACGAACTTTGCACAGTATACCGCTAGTATATGCATACCAACAAATAAAGTAAGTAATATAATATCGTTAAGAAATTTTATTTTTTTAGATAATTTATGTATAACAAGATAACAGCTACTTGTAAGGAATATTGATGGAACAAACCAGGCTGGAAAATTCAGAACATACTGATTATTATTAATAAATGGTTGAATAAATAGTGTATATAAGCTAATTTTATCCCCAAAATATATAATACCAAAATATTTAAAAATATTCACTATTATACCATAGATAAAGTTAATGATAAAAAATGGAATCATTAATTTTTTAAATTTATAAAAAATATAACTTCCAATTTTTTCTTCATTCTGCTCCTTATAAAAATATCCCGAAATGAAAACAAATAAGCATATGAAAGGGAAAAGATAAAAAATCTTATAAATTTCTCCAGCTAAATGACACGTAACCATAGCTATAATTCCAATAACTGATAAAATCATAAATTGTTTATTTTCTTTTCCCTTTTTTAACATTTACTTCTCTCTTTCATTTACAACATATTATACTACATCTATTAATTTATTTTCCACACTTCATTTTTATAATTTTCTACCAGTTGCGTCTACCACTTTTAGGTTGTTTTTTGTCAAAATTTAATTACCAAAAGCATTGCCAACAATAATATTATAAAAATTCCTATCATAATATTTTTCTCCTAAAAAACAAATTACCATTTATCTGATTAAAGTATAGCAAAAAAGCAAGTGATTGTAAATATATTCACTTGCTTATACAATTTGTTATTTTATAAATATTTTAATGGTTTTTAGGTTTATGGCTACTTACATTTCTTTTTTAAAGTAAATTCTTTCTGATATTTTATATGATATAGATAACATTAAAATCATAGTTACTGGAAATGCTATCATCCAATATGCATCTATAGAATCTAGCATTTTGATTATTGATGACAAATCAATATATTTTGCAACAGCTCCACCTATGATTGCAACACCAAATACTACTACAAATATTCCTATTCTTGCTTTTTCTGGACCAAATTTGTACATTGCCGGATACATAAATGATTGTAATAAAATTGTAGCAAATACAGAACCAACAATACTTCCTATCATATTTTCAAAATCTATTACATTAGTTTTAGCATAAGAAATGACAAAGGATAATACTGTTATTAATATAGTTGTTATGCTAATAAGTATTATTGTAGCAATATATTTTCCCCTTACACTATTTTTTCTACCATTTGGCATTGTTACTGCATAAGCATCCCATTTGTTAAAAGTATCATAACTAAATGTTGATATCATTATCATTACACTCATAAATGGTAATAAAAATGATAAATCCATTTGACCTTGAAAAGCCATAACTACATATATAAGTAATAAAATTGCAAGAATTTTAATATTACTTTTTATCATTAATAAATCTTTTTTTATAAAACCTAACATTACTTTTCCCCCTTAATCATTAATACCATAAGTTCTTCAAGTGTTATTTTATCTATTGTATTAATTGCATATTTTTTACTAAAAATTTTTCTGTTTTCAACTAAAACTTCATATTCATATTTACTTTTCTTATATTGAATAAAATCTTTTTTATCTATTTTTTCAAATTCTTCTTTTGAGCATTTAACAATACCATAATCTTCTAGCAATTCTTCTCTAGTTTTTGATAGTATGATGTTTCCATTATTTATGAAGGTAATATAATCTGCAATATGCTCTAAATCTGTTGTAATATGACTTGATAGGAAAATAGAACATTCTTCGTCTTGAATAAAATTTTGAAAAATATCTATTACTTCATTTCTGGCTATAGGGTCAAGTCCAGCTGTTGGCTCATCAAGAATTAATAATTTAGGGTGATGCGAAATTGCTGTTGCTATTTCTAATTTTTTTTTCATTCCTTTAGACAATGTTTTTATTGCTTTATTGTTGGGTAATGAAAATTGAGTTAAATATTTAAAATATAACTTTGAATCCCAGTTTTTATAAATATCTTTCATAATGCTATTTATATCATTTGGTGTAAGAATTTCTGGAAAAAACATATCATCTAAAACAGCCCCAATATCTTCTTTGATTTTTTTGGCATCCTTCCTATTGTCAAGTCCAAATAATTTTATTTCACCTGTATAATCTTTAATGATGTCTAAAATTGACTTAATCGTAGTTGTTTTTCCTGCTCCATTTTCGCCAATAAAGCCCATAATCATCCCTTTAGGTAATGCAATATTAACATTTTTCAATTCAAATCCTTTATATTTTTTACATAGATTTTTAACTTCTAATATATTTTCCATTTATTCATCCTCCCCAAATAAATACTCAAAGGTTTCTAAAATTTCTTTTTTACTTATATTAGATGTTTTTGATATTAAAACAATTTTATCAATATATTTTTCAATCTCCTTCATCTGTTCTTCTTTTAAAAGCTCAATATTCTTTGCTGCAACCAAACTTCCCTTTCCGTGAATTGTCTTAATAAATCCTTCCTGTTCTAATTCATCATAAGCTCTTTTTACTGTCATAACACTAATTCGCAAGTCTTGTGCTAAATTTCTAATTGATGGCAACAATTCATTTTCTTTCAATTCATTTGTTGCTATTGCTTTTTTTATACCTTGTTTAATTTGTTCGAAAATAGGCTGATCACTACTATTGCTAATAATAATATCCATAATTATTTCTCCTTCTGTTATAACTGTTATATTTATATTATAACAGTTGTAACAGTTTGTCAATATTTTTAGATAAAAAATAAAAGATTATCTTTTTTATATTGATAATCTTTTAAATAGTCATATAAATTGTAAGTTGTCGCTGAAGTTCAATTAATATTTTAACTATATAACTTATTGTTTTTAGGGTATACATAATTGTTTACAATCTTTCCCATTTGTGCTATAATAAAGATATACTGTAAATTACAGTATGTCGCAGTTTTAATAATATATACTTTATGAAAGGACGGTTGATGTTATGGCTAAAAACTATAACTGGAGAATCAAACGGGAATATTACAATCTTATCAACAAGGGAATCAAGACCCTTGAAGTAAGGGTTGGATATCCTGATATTAAAAGAGTTCAAAAAGGTGATACAATCACTTTTAAAGACTATTCTAATATCAAGTTTGAGGTTATCCGTGTAACTCGCTATGAAGATTTCCCTGACATGCTCGACAATGAAGATTCTTCTAAGGCAATTCCTGGTGTTACCAAGTATAAAGCTTTGGAAATGTATCAGGAAATTTATCCTGAAGATAAGGAAGCTTTGGGAGTCTATGTGTTTGAACTTCGCAAACAGACAAACAATATGAGGATTTACACATTAAGCTCTCTTGTCAACAACCATAATCTCTTTGGTAAATTTGCACAGGCTGCTTATTCTGTTACGGATTACATCTGTAAAGATTATCCTAAGCATTTTGAGTGGTATTGGGCAAAAGAAATTCCTAGAGTATTTAATGGTACTGGCGAAGTCGTTATTTGCACAATTAATAACAATGTAGCTGGTATAGCATTTTTGAAAAAGGATGACACTGAAAGCAAGATTTGTACTTTTCTTGTAGTCGAAGGCTACCGTGGGAAACATGTTGCAACAGAGATGTTAGAACAAGCTTTTAAGTATCTCGGTACTACAAAGCCTCTTATCACAATTGCAGACTACAAAATCCCAATGTTTGAGCCTATCATCAAGAAATACAATTGGGAATTGACTCAAACTATGAGAGAAGGCTACTATAACAACTCTTCTCGTGAGTTAGTGTACAACGGAGAACTTCCCGAATAGTTTTCAATCTGTCAAGGCAAAACAAAACACACTCTTAGATTCAAATGAATTTTTGAGTGTGTTTTTATTATATTTTTTCAATTCGTATTCCGACAACACCATATTGTTTTTGTTTCTCTGGTGTATAAAATTCTTCTAATACACTTAATAATTCTTGCTTTGTCATTGATTTATCAGCCATCATTTCTATATCAAAATCCTCAAATAATTCTTCAAATGTATTATATCTTAACAAACCTATAACTTTAACTTTCATAGTAGTTTCTAACTCAGGCTCTTTTTGAAAAATTATAGTATCTCCAATAGCAATTTTTTGTCTTTTTTCGTCATATAACCTCAATTCTATTCTTTTTGTGCCTTTGTTAATATAATCGAAATATTTAGGTTGTAATTTTAATATATGTTCCATTTTTCTACCTCCAGTTAGTATTGTAGCATAAAGATTTTTTTTTGTAAATAGCCATTTCAAGCAATTTTTATTTTACGAAAATTTTTATTTTATAAAATTTCATTAAATTTTAAGTAATATATTTTCTATGTGAATTTTTAACATTATTTTGATTTACCATAGCATATTCCATTGTTGTATCTATTTTAATATGTCCTAATAATTTTTGAACTTGTTCTATTGGCATTCCTTTATCAATAGCCATAGTTGCCATAGTTCTCCTAAACTTATGTGGATGTACTTTGTTTATATTTGCCTCTCTTCCTAAATTTCTGATAACTATTTCAATTCCTGATATTCCTAATCTGTTATATGGTTTTATTAATGATATGAATAATGCTTCGTTGTTATCAGTCCTTGTTTCTAAATATTTCTCTATATACATTTTACTTTTTGCACTAAAATAAACTTCTCTTTCACTGTTTCCTTTACCCAAAACAATACAACTTCTTTCTTGAAAATTTATATCTGATATATTTAATCTAGTAAGTTCTCCGACTCTCATACCAGTTGAAATTAATAGTTCTAATATTGCTAAATCTCTTACATTTGAACAAGTATCTCTTAACTTTTCCAAATTCTCATCTGTTAGTGTTTCTTTAATTCTTCTAGTAGTTTTTACTTTATGAATCCTCCTAACAGGACTTTTTAGAATATAATCTTCATTTTCAAGCCAAACAAAGAAACTTGATAATGTTCTTCTAATATTGTCTATTGTTACCATACCTGCACTTGAATTACTTTTATAATCTGCTAAATAATTTCTTAATATTTCAGTAGTAATTTCATCTATTGGAAGATTTATTGTATCTAACATTTTAGTTATATTATCTTTATAGTAATTTAAAGTTCTAGTTGAACAACCTTCAATTTCTTTAAATGATATGAATTTATTCAATATATCTGTATTATTCTTTTGTGTTTCTTGCTTTTTAGTTTGTTCTATTATTTCAATTTGATAATTTAAGCATATTTCCGTAAGTATTTCTTTTAATTTTATTCTTTGGTTATTGTCTAAAAATTCTCCTGTTGTATCAATTACTTTTTCAACAAACAATTCTCTCATGACAATTACCTCCTTACATTTTTCCTTAATTTACAATATATAGAACTCTACCTATATTATACAATATTAAATTGACATAATAAAAGATGAGCATATTTTATATACCCACCTCAAAATTTATAATTATTTTATTTGAATTTCCAAATTCAACCTCAGCGGCAATTTACTATTTATCTGATTAGAGTATATCAAAAAAGCAAGTGAATGTAAATACATTCACTTGCTCAATAAATCGTAAATTTAATTAGCAAATATTTTATTAAAAATGCTTTTTATAAATTCTTCATCATTCATTTTATTTTCTAAATATTTGTTAAAATTATCTTTGTTTATCTCATTACTTATTATATCATTATAATTAGTATATAAATTTTCAACTTGTTTTCTATTTACCTTATATAAATTACCACTAAAATTAAAAGTAATATCTTGAACATTATCAATTAAAGAAAATAAAGATACAGTATTATATAATAGACATTTTTCTAAATATTGATTTTCATTTATATACCAATCTGTAATATGATAGTCAATCGTTAAGCCTAGATTTTCTGAATCTATTTCAAACACATATCCATACTCTGAAAGGGGCAAACTGTCTATTAAATGGCTAACATTACTATTATTGCCTACATATTTATTTTTAAATCTTATAATATTATCAATTCCTGCATCATCTCTGTTAAAAGGCGTTACAGGTACAGTTTCTTCTGTATAATATTTTTTTGTATCAACTATATAATATTCATTTTTTGTGTTTCTATTTATTCTATAAACATTACAAAATGGTGCTTTATAAATAATCATATTCTCACTCGTGGCTATTAAGTAAGAAAATCTTGGTGCTACATTATTTAATTTTACATTTGTATAGTCTATTCCTAATAATATTATTAGTCCTAACACAAAATATCCTAAATTAAGGAATAATCTTTTTATATATGATTTTTTCTTATTAAGTTTAGTAAAACCTATTAAAGATATTATTAGTCCAAATATAGA